>CAKRHU010000020.1 GCA_934339215.1 uncultured Lacticaseibacillus sp. | reverse complement strand
AAGGTGCGACCTATCAAATCCGGTACAAATTTACTACAAAGGTCGAGGATATGGTGGCCTAGTTCAACAGCGACTATCTACCCCAGATGATTAATTACACGTTTTCCAACAATTCCGACCGTAAGTCACGCGATAATGTCGGTAATTCTGGTGTATTCAGATAAAAATACGCGGTTGAAGCCATATCATCTTGTTGGGGTAAATATTCACCATTTGAGCGCCAACCCAATGATTGCAATGAAACCCGTAAATTATTGGCAAAATAAATGGGGTCTTGAATATGCCAACGATACATTCCAAAACGCTGCTGGCTTTGATACAAGCCATCTGGGCGAATCACTTGTGAAAGTCCTGTGTAAGCAGTTGAAAACGTGCAGTATTCGCCTTGCGGCTGTTCGAAATTCCATGCGCCGCCGAAATAATCTTCAGTACCAGTACCGCAAATGGTCGGAAACGCATCATCGCCATCAAGATAAAATTTCATTTCGCCTTCACCCCACCAACCATTGTTGTTGGATTGATAAGCCAAATATGTGCCGACATAATGTCCACGTCCACTAACAACTGGCAAAATCAGGTGAGCTTGTTTGTATGCCAACGGTTTACTGCGATGCCAATAAGCGTAAAAATATGCGACCGGCTCCTGAACTGGCATCAAAACGTAGTCAAATTGGTAATACAACGGAAACTCATCATCCCCAATATTTTCGATTTCAATTCGAGCTTTTTGTTGAAATGGCATTTCCCAATAGCTATTAAATCCGCCTGCCGGATTCACTGCAATCGGCAGAGAATTGACGTTGGATTGCACTTGCCAACCATTGCAAAAAAAGTCACCTAACGGCACTGCCACTGCCGGCGTGATCGCATCTTCCCAATAAATTTTAAGGAGCAGTTGGCGCCAAAATACCGGGTCACAAGTCATCCAAATATGGCGAATACTTCCTGGGCCCACAATGTCGGCAAGGGTTTCGGTGGTGTGCGCAGCAAGCATTTTTGATGGGGATACTTTCCATCCGATTCCTAAAGAGCGGCTAGCTTTTGCGCCGGTTCCGGTCGTTGCTTGAGCACCTAAGCCTTTCCCACCAGTTGGATTTTCTGCTGTAATGGCGCGACTTTGAATCGCCCGCACTTGCGTCAAATCAGATAGTACATTCATTGATAACCTCCTAATAAGTAAAGGCATAGCGCCATGTCGTTGTTTGTGGTTGCCCAGGTCGTAGCCGAATATTGCCAAATTTTTGATCAACGATCGCACTTGGCGCAGTTTGCGGTTCTAATACCAAGCCATAATGCAACATGGCTGAACGTCCCATTAATGGTAAATCTAGTTCAGCAATATTTGATGTGTACATCACCAACGCATTGCGATTCGAGAAGATTTGCATCGTGATATCTGAACAATGCACTGTGACGATGGGAAAATTCGCTGGATGCGCATCGATCAAAAAAACATCGTCAATCCCACGCTCTTTTGTACTGGTCAGTTTTGCCAAAGCTGGCTCAAGTTTTTGCGGTGCCGTAAAATCAAACGGCGTCCCATGATTGCGCAAGAGTTTTCCAGTTGGCAATTTTTCTGAATCCAGTTCGAAGCGCTGGTGACTGTGTAGCTGCACCGTGTGATTGGTAATCGGCGCATCCGTGACGTTGAAGTTAAAATACGCATGATTAGTCGGATTAAAGAGTGACCCGTCATCACTCATGCCAGTGGCTGTGATCACCACTTGATCATCCTCAGTTAATTGATAGGTCACTTGAGTAGTTAAGTTGCCATAAAAGCCATCCTGTTTTGGGCTTAACATCAATTCAAATGTCACCAAGTCGTCAGTTGTGCGCACCGCAGTCCACAATTGTTGACTAAACCCAGCTGGTCCTCCGTGCAATGTTGTTTGCCCTTCATTGGTTGGTAATTGCCAAATACGCTTATCGATTTGATATTGATTTGCGCCAATCCGCCCGGCAGCACGTCCAATTGTTTTACCAAAATAGGCATCCGGTTTGGAATAAGTTGCCAAATCAGTGCGTAATAATAAAGGCAAATCACCTTTTGAGCTGGGAACCGTCAAGCCTAACCACGTTGCCCCATAGTCCATTACCGAAAGCTTGGTGCCTACCTTGTTCGTCAAAATATATTCAGTCACTGTTTTATTTTGCCACTGACCAAAAACTTTCGTCGTTAACATCTTTTACCTGCTTTCTAAAAGGCCGCCTTTGCCAACTGAGCAAAAACGGTCTAGACGTCATTTAAAAGTTAATTCTTTCCCTGGGGTAATTGGCTGCTCAAAATCTGGCGTGTGATCGCGATGCCAGCCAAATGCTTGCATCCGAATATTGCGTTGCCACCCACTACCTTGAGTGACCGCCGCATGATAAACCAGATATGGGGTATGACTAGGGCTTTGGATGAATGAGCAATGCCCTGGTCCAAATACTTCATGCGTTTTTTGAAACACCGGTTGTGCCTTTTTTTGCCAATTCGCGGCGACTAATGGCGCATCACCATTTAAAGTCAGCTGACCTAAACAATAATCATCTGTCCAACTGCCACTAGCCGAATAAATCACCATTATTTTGCCTTTGTGTTGCAACACTTCTGGACCTTCATTGACGAATGGCTGGCCATGTTGTTCAAAAAGATGATCAGGCGTCGAAATCATGACTCGTTCACCTGAAATCGTCAACGGATCGCTCATTGGTGCAATGTACAAGTTTTGAGCGACGTTGTGACTGCCTGCCCAACCTGACCAAATAAAATACAGCTGATGATTCAAACTTAAGACCGTTCCATCAATCGCCCAACGATCCGTCGGCGCCGCCACTTTACCCTGGAACGTATATTTACCAGCTAACGGATCGGCTGGGTCGCTGCCACCGCGCAACGCATACATACGATGATTCGCGTTATTGCCGTCATCAGCAGCAAAATAAATATACCAGTGTCCTTCAAGAAAATGCAGTTCTGGCGCCCACAATTCCTTGCTGTAGTCAGTGCCTGCAGGTGCCGACCACACGACATGATCAGATTTGGTTAACAACGTTGTCGAATCAGCGCCACGTTTGATAATCAACGTGTTGTCAGGGGTTGAGCCACAATAGTAATAACGCTCACCTGCTTGAATCATCCACGGATCAGAATAATCTGCACCGTCATCATCCAATGGATTGGTGTACTTGATTTCAGACACAGGATTTTTTACCTCCTTTTGCGTGGCGCGACAACCCAGCAATCCAATGATTAAGACACTGAGGATTAAGAGCAGTCGACCTTTCATCAGCTTTCCCTCAAGCGGTAGTGTGACACGCGATCATCTAAACGACCAAGATGTTCAAAATCAAAAATTGCCTTTAACTGTTCAATTGGAATTTTAGGATGACGAGCTTTCGTAAACAATCCATTAACTTCTTGCTCAACATCAGTCAATTGCGTGTAGCAATATCCCCACAAACAATCAGACCCTTGCAGCGCCTCTTTCAGCCGAGTCAGTTGCGCGACAAACTCAGCTTCGTCGCTAGCATGGGTATAACCCCAACCATCTTTTCGGGTGGTATCAAAGCTAATCCCACCAAACTCGCTCAACACAATCGGCTGGCCTTCGTAATGAAATCCTTTAGCAAAAATATCATAATTGCCTGGTGCCTGATTTAGCAACTGGTCAATATGAGCTAAAGTCGCTTTATACCGTTGATATTCAGCACTGTCAGCATCTTGTCCATGAGAATAATTATGAATCGCGACGACATCAGTGACAGTATTATCCCACCCGTCATTTGACTGGACCAAACGCGTCCGATCTAAAGCATGGATCAAGTGATACAATGCCTCAGAAAAGTGTTGCTGCTGACGATTATCATGGATGCGGTCAACGCCCCAACTTTCATTTAAGGGTACCCACATGATAATTGATGGGTGATTATAATCCCGCCTTACTGTCGCCTGCCAAGCATCAGTTAATCGTTCAACTGACGCTTCGGTGTAATACGGTACTGCCGCCACTTCTTCCCATACTAAGTAGCCTAAATGATCAGCCCAGTATAAAAAGCGCGGATCCTCGACTTTTTGGTGTTTGCGACAACCGTTGAAACCGGCTGCTTTCGCAAGCTCAATATCGTGTTTAAATGCTTCGTCGCTAGGCGCCGTCAGCAGTCCTTCTGGCCAATAACCTTGATCAAGGACGAGCCGTTGATAATAGGGCCGATTATTCAGGAAAATCATGCCACTTTCAGTACTGACTTTACGCATCCCAAAGTACGATTGAATGTCATCGAAAACTGTTTTGCCAGCAGATATGGTCAACTCAATATCAAATAAATTAGGATGTTCCGGTGACCAGGTCCATCCAGCTTCATGATACGCCGTCCGATAAATCCGGTGCTGAAACAGCTCAATATCACGCTTGGTATGCTTGGCGACTAATTTAATGGTATCTTCGGCCACTAGTTCGCCTTGATAGCGAATATTAACTGATAATACATCGCCTATCGCAGCATCACTGGCTGTCACTGCAAGCCCAATAGCGGTATGGTCAAGATCTGGCGTCAACCGTAACGTATGAATGTGATGCGCATGGACCACTTCCAGCCAGACACTTTGCCAAATACCGGTTGAATTGGTATACCAAATCCCGTAAGACTTCCCTAGCCAATTTTGTTTTCCACGCGGCAAGGTTTCATCCTCGGCACGATCAGCAACGCGCACCACAACCGTTTGCAAACTATCTTGGACAATTGCATTCGTGATATCAAATTCAAAGCTTGTATCGCCACCTTCATGGTGTCCTACAAACTGGCCGTTGACATAGACATCGGTAAAATAATCAACTGCACCAAAGTGTAAAATAACAGCTTGCTCAGACGTGATGGTCGATAAGGAAAATTTGCGCTCATACCAAACGATATCATGTGTTGCTTGATCATCGATACCGCTAGCTTCAGCTTGATAAACAAACGGTACTTGGATCATCACCGGTTGAGGCAATCCACTTTTAGCCCATCCCGCTGAGCGCCCAAGATCTGCATCATCAAATTGGAACTGCCACTCTCCGTTTAAATTCTGCCAAGGTCCTTGGCGAACAAATTGGGGTCGCGGGTATTCTTCTCGAGTCATTCAATCACTCCACTTCTTTTCAAACACGACGCATGTTAATGCGACGAATAGCGTCAATGGACACTTTAGGCTGGCGCATAATGGTCATGACGCCATTTACTTCCTGGGACACATCAGTCAACTGGGTGTAGCAATAACCTACAATCGCTGGGTTTTGCTGAATCGCCTTGTGAATCTCGTCAAAGCGTTCGAGAAATGCTTTTTGCCCAGACACCTGATCACCGTATCCCCACCCATTGCCGTCAGCAAATGCAATTCCACCAAACTCAGAAATAATCACTGGCTGGCCATGATACTCAAAACCATTAGCAAACGGTGCTTTGGCGCCATTCAATGATTGGTTGACTGCTAACGCTGAGAACAAGTCATGATATCGCGCCGCAAAATTTGAACCGGAAGCTTCATAATCGTGAATCGTCAAAATATCCGAGCATGTGTGCTCCCAGCCATCATTGGTAATCACCGGCCGCTGTGGGTCAATGGCTTTGGTCAAATAATAGACGGATTGGGTCAGGGCTTGTTGCCGTTTGTCGATACGAACATCAGGAATTCCCCAAGATTCGTTAAATGGTACCCATGTGATAATTGCCGGATGATTGTAGTTTTGCCGCACCACCGTCTGCCACTCTTGAACAAATCGACTAGCAGCATCATCACTGAAAGTATATGTTGCTGGCATTTCCGACCAAATCAACAATCCTGCACGATCAGCCAAGGTTAAAAACCGCTGATCTGCCACAGTCATGTGCATCCGGACACCGTTATACCCAAGTTGCTGAATTAGCTTGATATCTTGAGCCATTGCCTCTTCTGACTGTGGGGTCAGCCCGCTGTCAGGCCAATAGTTCTGATCCAGCACTAAGCGCTGATAAAGCGGTGTGCCATTCAGCAAAATTTGATTGCCACGAATTTCAATTTCACGTAACCCAAAATATGACGACACGGTATCCAGCAACTCACTATCCTTGCTCAAAGTCACGGTTAAATCGTATAATTCTGGCGAATCCGGACGCCATTCATGAACGCCCCAACCAGCTGGCTCACCTGCACCTGCCAATGGAATCGTGAGTTTCACCCGATGATTAACCAGCTTAGCTGCGGTAAACGCTACTTCTTGGCCTTTGAATGCTACTGTGAACTTGATTTCGCCATCGGCTATATCCATATTCGAAGACGCTTCAACCACAACTTCATGTTGCGCATGCAGCGGTGTGACTTTCAATTCATTGATATGCTGCAAGGCAGTACATTCAAGCCATACCGGCTTCCAAATTCCTGTTGTTTGCTCATACCAGCATTCAAAGTTTTCATCACGCCAGCGCTGTTTACCGCGAGGTTGTTCAACTGATGTTGAATCCGTAACCCGCACAGTTAATTGGTTATCGCCGGGTATCAACCACGCCGTAACATCAAAAGCAAAATGCGTATAGCCGCCAAAATGTTCGCCAACTTGATGGCCATTGAGATAAACGGTGCAACCGTAGTCAACCCCTCCAAAATTTAGGTAAACATGCTGACTTTCTAACCTGTCGACGATAGTAAAGGTCCGGTGATACCAAACCACAGCATGATGAGCAGAATCGCCAATGCCACTGGCTTTTGTTTCATAACTATACGGCACCACAATTGATTGCGCTTGCGGAAAAACTTCCGCCCAGTTATGCTTTTGACCCAGATCATCATCATCAAAAACAAACTGCCACTTACCATCAAGGGATCGCCAATTTGAGCGTTCAAATTGCGGTAATGGATGCATCTTCATACTTCAAACTCCTTTTATGGCTACTTAATCCCACTTTGCAACGACATCGACTGCAAGAAGTACTTTTGAGCGAATAGATACAATAGAAATGTTGGAATTAACGCCAACAACGCCCCAGCAGTGGCAATCCCTGGATAAACGGTATACTGGCCTTGAAGTAATTGCAGTCCTGGCGTGATGGTCAGTGAATTGACACTACTCATCACAACTGATGGCCACAAGAAGTCATTCCATGAACCGGTGAAGGAAAATACCGCAACCACTGTCAATACTGGCTTGGCCAAAGGAAAGATCACATAGCGGAAAATCTGTAACTCATTAGCACCATCCATTAACGCTGATTCATCTAGTTCTTTGGGAATGCCCATCATGAACTGGCGCACCAAGAAGATGTTAAATACCCCCGCTGCCCCTGGCACAATCAAAGCCAAAAAATTATTGGTCCAGCCCAAGGCACTGATAATCTTGTAGTTTGGAATTAAGTTCACGACGCCTGGAAACATCATTGACGTCAGTAAAAAAGTAAACAGCAAGTTGCGCCCTTTAAAATGCAAACGGGTATACCCATATGAGGCAAATGACACCACGAAGACATTTAATACGGCTGAAGCGGTTGCGACAATTAAGGAATTCAAAAACCACTTAAACACCGGTGCTGAATCATTGTTCATCAGTTCTTTATAGTTTGACATCGTCCAGCTTTTCGGCAAAAACGAAAAACCCATGCTGTTGATTTCTGCTTGTAACTTAAATGAGGTCAAAATTCCCCAAGCCAACGGCACAATCCACATTAAAGCCACTACTGCCAGCAAGATAAAGGCGATGAGTTTCCCACGTTGTTCAGTTTTTCTCATAATCTTCGCCTCCTAGTCATTGTTGCGCAGCAAGAAGAATTGCACTGCCGAGACCGCCATGATGACTAATCCGAGTAAAAAGGCCATCGCGCTTGAAACCCCGGCTTGCGCAACGCCGGTGCCAAACACATTGTTTTGGATATCCATCATTAACACTCGAGTTGAGTTGTTCGGGCCACCGCCAGTCAGCATCAATGGCTGGCCATAGACATTGAACTGGGCAATGGTCGTCGTCACAGTGGTAAACAGCAATTGGAAGCGAATATCTGGCAAAATCACCTTCGTAAACTTTTGCCAAGCATTAGCGCCGTCAAGGCCAGCAGCTTCCAAAGTTTCTTTGGAAACACCGTTTAACGCAGCTTGGTAAATGATCATATTGCCCCCAATCGTCCACCAAATGGTCACAATCACAATGGCGATCCAAGCAGATGGCTGAGTGTTCAAGACTTCTGTTTTAATCCCGAAAACTGATTTTAACGGGCCAAATGATGGACTCGCCAAGAAACTCCAAATAATCATGACCGCCGAAATGGCAAATAAACTTGGCAGATAGAAAACCGATTGAAAAATCTTAGCAAATCGCGGTTTTAGATTTAACAGCACCGCAATACCCAAAGGGATCATCACCAAAAACGGCGTCGAAAAAATCACAAACAAAACCGTGTTTTTCAAGCCATTCATAAATTGGAAATGGTAAATCGACTGCGAATTAAACAAAACTTCCGTATAGTTCTTAAGTCCTACCCACTGCGGGTGGCGGAATAAATCCCACTTAGTAAACGAGATGTACAAGCCGAACACACTTGGTACCACGAAAAACAAAAGGAAAACGATCAAATGCGGACCAACGAACAGGGCCGGCCACAACGACAATTTATGCTTTTTAAGTGTCTTTGCTTTCATGAACTCACCTTCTCATATTAGAAAAGGCTGGGACCTTGTTCGTCACCAGCCTCATTGATCATTACTGTCCGAGCTTTTGATCTACGGTTTGTTGAATGGTGTTAAAGGTGTCTTTGATGTTTGCTTTACCTGTGATCATATCCCAACCGCGGGCATCAACTTCATCATTGGCGTATGAAACCCCTTCTTTAGTAACCACCTTCAAGGCATTTTGAGCTTTTTTACTGCTAATCAAGAAGTACTGAGGCATTTTTTTGTATTCAGCGTTATTTTGCATCTTGATGGCAGGTGAGTTAACCCCAGACTTCAGCCATTCAAGTTGATTGGTTTGGAGGTATTCGTAAAACTTGACGATCCCTTTCATCTTGGCATCAGATTGGGTCTTGTTTTTCTTCATGACAACAAATTGACCAGCACCAGTACCATTGACGATATGATCAGCGTTCATTTGGGCAGTGAACGTCGCGCCCCAGTTAACTTTGGTTTCATTCAGCTGGCCAATCATCCAAGTCCCTTCAGGCATAAATAACAGCTTGTTGTTGCTGAATAGCTTCATTGCGTTTTGTGCTTGCGGTACCATGATGCCGTTTTTGTACATGGTCTTGTACAAGTTCATCGCTTTAATCGATTTGCTGTTGTTAACATTCAGCTTACCTGATTGATTAAAGTCGCCGCCTTGTTGCATGTACATGTTGCTCCAGTTTTGCATCGTCCAGTCATTGGAAAGCGCATAAACGCCATCGGTTTTGGCTTTAGCCCCGGCAGCTTGGATTTCGTCATAAGTGACGACACCGTCTTTCATTGCATCTGGCGCATATTTGACAACTAAATCTTTGTTGTAAAACATGATCCAAGTGCCTAGATCCGAAGGCACACCATAATGTTTACCTTTAACTCCACCAGTGTCCCAACTGGCTTTAACGTAATTATCGGCATTGACCTCAGTGCCTTTAATATATTTGTCGACATTTCGAATTAAGCCTTGGCTGGCATATTGGGCAACGGTTTCAGAAGCTGCCATCACCAAATCTGGCATCCCTTCACCGGATTTACCAGCAGTGACAATTTTTTTACTCAAAGCGGCACCATCCATCAACACCACTTTCACTTTATATTTCGGGTTCTTTTTGTCGTAATCGGTAATTGTTTTCTTGATTCGTTTCCCATCGGGGCCAGTCGATCCTGACCAAATGGTGATTGTCTTGGTGTCATCTTGATTGCTATTTGTTGACTTGCTGCCAGATTGACCACAACCTGCAACGGCGACCGACGCTAATACCGTAGCAGCGATGGCGAATAATGCCTTTTTGAGTCTCATAATATCCTCCCCGTATAGTAAACCGTAAACAATTTTGTTTACTTAATCTTCAAAACTTAGAACCCAATTTGATTAGGCAAGCGCTTACAGTTATAATATAATCGGCTGGATACCTAGCGTCAACAAGGATTCGATGAAAACTCAAATTATGAAACAACTTGGTAACCAAACCGGATATTGTCTTCAAATCGTTAACCAATTTGGAAACTTAATAAGGAGTCGATCTGTATGCAACTAGACCTAGATTCGCAAGCACTCAAGGTTATTCACGCCTTGGACTCACAAACGCGTATCGTGATCGTCAATCAACTCGCAAAACAGCCAATGACGGTCACGAATTTAGCCACCTTACTTCATTACAGCAAAGCGATTATTTCCAAGCATATTAAAGCCCTTAAAGCGGCGCAAATTATTTATGAAACTGAAAGTACTACCGGCGATCGCAGACAAAAAGTGTTGGCCGTCAAAACCGAAAGCATCCTCATTAACTTGCCGGAAAAAATCTATCCGGAATTTAAGCGTATCGATCACGAAATTCCCTATGGTAACTATTTTGCAGTAACCGATATTGCCCCAACTTGTGGCATGGCCAACACCCAAGCTGTGATCGGCGAAATGGATGATCCTGATGTCTTCCTTTCACCTGAGCGTTTATCTGCCAGCTTATTGTGGTTTTCTCAAGGCAGTGTCGAATACGTTTTTCCCAATAGCATGAAAGGTCACCAACCTGAATTAATTGACATTTCATTTGAACTGTCTTCAGAGTTCCCCGTTTCGAATAATAACTGGCCAAGTGACATCACATTTTGGCTGAATGATATTGAGCTTGGCACCCTAACTGTCCCGGCAAATTTTTCAGATGTACGCGGCAAGTTAACGCCAAACTGGTGGCCCTCAAATTACAGTCAATACGGCCTGTTAAAACACTTACGCATTCATCAAACTGACACCGGTATCGACGGACGTCGCCTGTCATCAATCCGTTTGCAAGATTTAGCTTTAAACACGAGTGCCACGCTTGCCTTTCGCATCGGTATCAAAAAACAGTCACCGCATCAAGGGGGATTGACTTTATTCGGCAATGGATTCGGAAATCATCCGCAATCACTACATGTGACTTGCTTTTATACGAAGTAATTTAACGGAGGTAACATTATGGAAATTGACCTCACGCACGATTCAGTGCCAGTGATTCATGCACTTGATTCCACCACTCGCATCGACATCGTCAATTTATTGGCTCATCAACACATGACGGTCACAGAATTGGCTAACGAATTGCATTACAGCAAAGCCATCATCTCCAAACACATTCAACTACTCAAAGACGCCAGTATCGTTCATGAAGTCAGTGATGCCAGCGATGATCGCCGTCAAAAAATGCTGGCAGTGCGCTCAGACAGCATTTTGATCAATTTGCCAGAGAAAATTTACCCAGACTATCGCAGTACAGTTTATGACATCACTTTAGGCAATTATTTCTCGAATCGCGGTATCGCACCCACTTGTGGATTGGCTAATGCAGAACAAATTATTGGTGACATCGATGACCCAAATGTTTTTTTAACTTCCGATCGCTCCACCGCCAGCTTAATTTGGTTTTCGCAAGGACAAGTCGAATATATTGTGCCGAATCCTTACAAAAACGGGCGACACCCTGAATTAATTGAGATCTCCATGGAAATATCCTCAGAATTTCCCGCTTCTAATAATAACTGGCCCAGCGATATCGCCTTTTGGTTAAACGATATTAAATTTGGTACCTGGACAGTTCCTGGCAACTTTTCTGACGTTCGCGGCAAACTTAATCCGAATTGGTGGGATCCTAATTTTAGCCAGTATGGGCTGCTTAAGCACTTACGCATTATGCACACAGACACAGCCATTGATGGGGTGCACTTATCTCAGCACACAATTGACGACTTGAATTTGGACCAAGCCAATTATTTACACTTTCGCATCGGTGTTGATCCTGAATCCGATTTGCAAGGGGGGTTGACATTGTTTGGCCACGATTTTGGTAATTACCCACAAGATATTCGGCTGACCTGCTATTATTCACAATTCTGATCTTACTGGTTAATCAACTGCCTAACTAGTCGCTGTTGAACTAGGCCACCATATCCTCGACCTTTGTAGTAAATTTGTACCGGATTTGATAGGTCGCACCTT
>CAKRHU010000019.1 GCA_934339215.1 uncultured Lacticaseibacillus sp. | reverse complement strand
CGATCACCAAATAGTTTGCCCAAGAAACGCTGTGCAAGAAGATCCCCCCAGATCGTGTTATCGCTTTAATTATGGGCTTCACAAATGGTTGTTGCAACGCCCTTACAAAAATGTTCGTTGGGTCGAATATTGAAAGGCAAAATAAAACCACCTAGTCTCTTCGAAGAGAAACTCGGTGGTTGTGACATGGTCATTTATTGGATTGCGTTACTGGCCCCTTTTTACTAGCGGCATGTTTGTTACGCCACCAGTGGATCCCAAAGGTTGCAGTAAAGGCAATTAAGACGAAAATACTAAAGAAGGTATTGGACACTTCAATATCGATCATTGGCAAGCTCAAGGCCAGTTTCAAGGCGATAAAGCCGATCAGGACATAAGCCATATACAACAGTTCTGGTACTTTTGCTAATAAAATAATCATCCCTTGAGCAACAAACCGCATCGCCAAGATCCCGATCATCCCACCTAACAACACAATGACAGGGTTATTATCCAGCGCTAACGCCGTCAAAATCGAATCGATCGAGAAAACGAAGTCTAACAGCACGATTGCCGCAACCGTTCCCCAAAAAGAATGCTTTTTGATCGCTGGGGCATCATCTTCGTCGCCTTTGTGATGGCGTTGTTCATAGAAGAAATGCAGCGACATATAAAGTAAGTAGCCGGCGCCTAAAGCTTTGACCAACCAGAACTTGATTAAATAAGCGCCGAGGCCAATGGCGATGAAGCGGAAGATGTAAGAGCCCCAAAGCCCCCACATCAAAGCCGAGTGTTCTTGTTTGGGATCACCTAAGGTCGCCGTTTGTGCAGCGAGTACCACTGCATTATCGACGGATAACAAACATTCCATAATGGCCAGCGTCAAGATCGTCATCAAGCCGGCGCTGGTCATAATCGCGGCGTGCCAATCGCTGGCTTCAAAAAATGGCGCGTAGAGACTGATAAGTTTAGTCATGGTGAAGATCTCCTTTTGCTTTACTGTTTCCCAGTATAAATGAGGATGAAAGCGTAATCTTCACTTGTGACAAGTGAAATCGTCTCGTGTTGAATCAATCGTAATATTTTTAAATCAAAATTGTTTTATTGTGAAACGCTTAAGCGTCATGTTTCAAATACCGCCACAAAGTCGCTCTAGAGATTCCTAATTGTTTCGCGGTTTTGGTGCGGTTGTTTTGATTGCTAGCTAATGTACGCACGACAATGTCTTGGATCATATCAGCTAAGGTTTGGTTAGTATCATTGGTTGGCGTGGTAGTGGCTTGCGGGGTGTGGGATTGCAAATAATGATGTTTTTGGTCGGCGGCTAAACTGCGACGTAATTCATCGATCCCGATATAAGCGCCGCCAGTTGATGCCATGGCGATATTTAAGGTGTGATAAAACTGGGCAAAGTTGTTGGGCCAAGGTTCATTTAAAATGAAATCTAACGCAATATCAGAAACCCCCATAATTTCACTACCAGCATCACGGTTGTAAGCATTGGTCAATGTCGTTAGGAGTTGAACGATCGTATCGCCAGTGACCTTGCGAAATGGCTCTAAGGTAATGATCCGCGATAAGTTCATTAAAGGCTTTAAAGCAGGGACTAAGCCGTCATCAGCTGATTGCGACAAGGTGAAAATCACTTGGTTGCGGCTTGCCAAACGCGTTTGGACGACAAAGTCAACGACGTCCTGTTGAATTTGCGGGCTGCTTTGATTGATCTGCTCAAACACAAAACATTGATCTGTTCCATATAATGGGGAATCATTTTGATCAAGTAAGGCGCTGAAGGCGGTATCGTGACTCAAATCAACGTAAAAAGGTTCATGCTGGGGATGTAGTCCGTATTGATGCAGTAGGTTGGCGACGTACGTTTTACCTGAACCGACTTCACCAACGATCAATAGTGGATGCGCACTGCGCGCATATGCGTGCAATAAGTTGAAGAATTCTGGCGTTTCAGTTAATTTGAAGTATTCATCAAAAGCAGCATTGAGACTTTCATCTAAAACCATTGTCCCAGCTGTCGTCGCAGTATTTTTCTGGGGCTTAAACCACTTGCTGATGGTGTAGATCGTACAGGTGTCATCAGTATCAGCGACGAGTTTATAACGCACAGTGCCGCAAGTGAATTGGTTACGCTGGTGGGTGATGGCTTTGGTGGCAGCTTGTTGCAATAGCGCGTCAGCTGCAAGTGTTGGTGACGTGAACAAAACGCGTTGTTGATCATCGCAAATGATCGTCATCACGTTGAGTTTGTCTAACGTGTGGCCTAATGCATCTGTTAGTGTGGTTTGCGTTTTAATTTGTTGCAACAAATGGAAGCCATTGGTTAATGCTGCCGCAACGCTTTCGGTGCTGGCAGTGATCAACATCGTTGAAAAACCAGCCGCCTTTGCCGCTGCTTCAGTGGTAATATCGCAAATAATGGTGTCGATACCTTGGGTGTTTAACGTCCGTAGCAAAGCCGGCAGTTCAGCTTCACTATCGATGCCGTAAACTTTTAAATCCAAGTGGAAGCGATCAAACACATCTTGAGCGTGATCGGAAAACGCCGTAAAAGCGACCAATGCAACATGATTTAAACGTTGGGCAGATTGAACGGTACTTAAGAGATCGTATTGCGACACGCCGATATCGATCACTGGCGTTGCTGTTAATGTTCGTAATAACGTCGCCGTTCCCCCACGGGAAATGATCAAGTCATAATGTGTCATTAAGTGCTCTTGAATGGTATCGAGATCATCTTGGCGATCGAAGCGTAGGTAAGTAAAATCATAAGCTTGATCAGGTTGATGAGCCAAAAGTTGTTGGCTGACTTGTTGAAATAAAATGTTTAATCCTGTATAAGGCGCAACACAAAGAATTTTTTGCGGCACAGGCTTCACCTTTCGTTCAATATTGAAACAAATATTGTAGTTATCTCCATAATTTGAAAGCGATTTCCGTAATTCATCTCAATATTAAACACTTTGGCTGTTCCCGTCAATGATGGAAGTCGTTAAGATAGGTCTTGTAAAGTTGAAGCGCTTACGAATAAGCGATTGATTGGTGGTGGTAACGTTGAAAGACTATTTGATAATTGCCGATGATTTTACTGGTGCCAATGACACTGGGGTCCAGTTAGCAAACCTTGGCGTACCGGTCCATGTGGAATTTGCAGTCAGTCAACTGCATCAAGGGTCCACCGTGTTAGACACGGAAACGCGCAATGACAGTGTGACGCAAGCCGCAAGTAAAATGGCGGCGATTTTACCGCAGATTCCATGGGGACAGTTTGATACAGTCGTCAAAAAAGTAGACTCCACTTTACGCGGCAATATTTCGACTGAAGTGCGAGCCTTAGCAGAAGCTTATCAACCAGACATTGTTGCCTTTGCACCAGCCTTACCAGATCTGGATCGCACAGTGGTCAACGGGGTCTTGCGAGTGAATGGCAAACGCGCCATGAAAACTGATTTTGCTAAAGATCCAATGAAGCCGATTCTAACCGATCAAGTGACGACTTTGCTGCAACAGGCGTTTCCAGAGTCAGGGGTGGCACATTACAGCCTAGCGCAGATCCGTGCAACCGGATTTACGCTTGGAAAAGCCGCGTATTGCAGCTTTGATGCCGAGAACAATCAAGATCTTGCGCGAGTCGTCGCCGCGTTGAAAGCCACAGGCAAAAAAGTGCTGTGGGTCGGATCTGCTGGTTTAACGACTGCCATCATGATGCAAGCGTTCAATGTACTACCTGCATTGGCATTGATCGGATCGGTGAGTGAAGTGACACGTGCTCAGTTACATGCCGCTGAAGACAACGGCGTACATTTGGTCAATATTCCAATTTATGAAGCGTATGCCAATCAAACTTATGCGCCTTATGTCGACGAAGCGCTTGCTGCTTTTGCACAAGGTCGCGATGTGATCTTGATGTCATCAGCTTCTTATCAACGTAGCGAGTTAGACAAAACCATCAAGATTTTATCAGCGCATCAACTTGAAGCTGATAAAATCAATGAGTTGACACAAGCGGTATTGTCAGGCATTTGCCGCAAAGTTTTGCAACGCGTCAAAGTCGCTGGGTTGTTTGTTTCAGGTGGTGAAACCGCTAAAGGCTTGTTGCGTATCGGCAAAGCCACTGGGGCTAAGGTGTTAATGGAAATCGCACCAGGCATTCCACTACTCGAAATCGCGCATGGCGATTTCGCTGGGATGCGGGTGATCACCAAAGCCGGTGCTTTCGGCAATAAAGATCTCATTGTTTATGCGTTTAAAAAATTAAAAAGCCGCAGTCGCTTGGATGAGCAAGCCGCTGCTTCACAGGAGGGTTAACATGCAATTACAAGACAGCTTAACTGACCATTTTGATCAAGCCTTGACGTTGCCAGAATCTGGCATTCAAAGTCACGCCTCTAATCTTGCGTTGTTAGCTAACGGAGATGTGTTATGTACTTGGTTCTCCGGTAGTGAAGAAGGTAAAAGCGACATCAGCATTTATTATTCGCGCTTACCTGCTGGGACTGATGTTTGGACCTTGCCACAACAAGTTTCAGATAATCCTGGTCGCTCCGATCAAAATCCGATGTTTTTCCAAGCGCCAACAGGTCAATTGTGGTTGCTGTTCACCTCACAAGATGGCGGCAATCAAGATACGGCGATTATTAAACGGCGGATCTCAGAAGATGATGGCCACACTTGGGGACCAGAAACCGTGTTGTTCCCAGGACAAACTGGGTTATTCATTCGCCAAGATGTGCAAGTGACACCTGCAGGTCAATGGGTTTTGCCAGTATTCCATTGTGTGATCAAAAATGATGGCAAGCCTTGGGATGGAAGCTATGACTACAGTGCGGTGATCGCCACTGCTGATGAAGGCAAGACTTGGCAAGAATATCCAGTACCTGACAGCTTAGGTTGCGTCCATATGAATATTCAACCCTTACCTGATGACACTTACGTCGCCTTTTACCGTTCACGTTGGGCAGATAACATTTACCGCTCGACTAGCAAAGATGCCTTGCATTGGACCGTGCCAGAAAAAACGGTATTGCCGAATAATAATTCCTCGATTCAATTCACGGCATTGGCCGATGGCAAGTTAGCGATCGCTTATAACGATGCCTCAAAACTTGATGCCAAAGTTCGACGGACCAGCCTTTATTCCGACGGCTTGGAAGATAAAGACGATGAACCAGATGACGGCGTCTTACATGCCTTTTGGGGTGCACCGCGCGCACCAATGACGGTGGCATTATCTTCAGATGGCGGGTTGACATGGCCTGATCGTCGCAACGTGGCGATCGGAGATGGCTTTGCGTTAACCAACAACTCTAAAGATAAGAAGAATCGCGAATTCTCTTATCCATCGATCAAACAAGCAAGCAATGGGGATCTGTTGTTGACCTTTACCTATTTCCGCCAGAAGATCGCATATTTGCGCTTCAGCGAAGATTGGGTGAAATCAGGAAAGAAGGAAGCTTAATTGACAACGAGTGCATTTTTAAAAATGCCGAGCAGTATTTATGCCGGCACTGACTTAACCGAACATCTCGGTGAATTGATCAAGTTACAAACTAATCAAAACGTGTTGTTGTTCACCGATAAAGGGATCGAAGCCAACCACTTAGTTGATCCATTGACCGCATATTTCAAAGCAGAAGGCATCGCCTATGAAATTGAAGATGAAATCAAGCCAGAACCAAGTTACGTCCAAGTCGATGAATTACTGCACAAAGTCAGTCAATATGACTTCGGCGTGATCGTTGCCATCGGCGGTGGGAGTGTCATGGATGCGGCCAAGTTGATCAGCTTGTTGCGTGGTGCTGATTACACCATTCAAGATCTGATCAAAGATGCATCGATCGCCAAGAAACAAGTGCCTTCAGTGATGATCCCAACCACCACAGGGACTGGCAGTGAAGCGACGATCAACGCGATCGTCACCATTCCTGAAAAACAAGTGAAATTCGGGATCGTATCTGGTTCGATGTTACCAGACTTGGTATTACTCGACGTTAACAACGTTCGCAAATTACCTAAATCGATCCTGGCAGCCAGCGCAGTTGATGCGTTGAGCCATTGCGTGGAGTGCTACACTTCTAAGAATGCCACGACGTTCTCTAATGACATTGCGGCGATCGGTGCGCGGTACATTTTCCAAAATATTGTCGCCGCTTATTCTGAACCTGATAACATTGACGCCCGTGAAGCCTTGTTGATGGGGGCTTTCTATGGTGGCGTTGCGATCACCGCGTCTGGGACGACGGCAGTGCACGCATTGTCTTATCCACTGGGTGGGAAGTTCCATATCGCCCATGGGGTTTCCAATGCGATTTTATTCAAACAAGTGATGTCCTTCAATAAAGATGCGATCACACCACAGTTGGCCAGTTTGGCAGACTTTGTCTTTGCTGACAACCACTTGGCCACTGCAGATGAAAAAGCAGATTTCATGATCGACAAAATCGCTGAAATCGTCAAAGCCGTTGATATTCCAACGGATCTTAAGCAATTCGGTGTGAAAATGGCAGATCTTGATTTCTTGATCGATTCTGCTTTGCAACAAACGCGTTTGCTAGACCACAACATGAAAGTCCTCACCCGCGCTGATGTCGAACAAATTTATCGCTCAGTCTTAAACTAAAAGGAGTGCGTTAACATGACAAAAGAAATCGCTACTGGGATCATCGCCGCAATGGTTACACCGTTAGACGACAACGAAAAAGTGAATTTAACTGAACTGCGTCATCAAGTCGATCGTCAAATCGCTGCTGGTGTAGATGGTATCTTCACTTTAGGGACCAACGGTGAAGCTTATATTTTAAGTCATGAAGAAAAACTTGAAGTCATGAAGACGGTGATCGATCAAGCTGCCGGCCGTGTGCCTGTATACGTTGGTACTGGTTGCATCTCCACTGCTGAAACCATCCAATTGTCTCAAGAAGCAGAAGCTGCTGGGGCTGATGCCTTATCGATCATCACGCCAAGTTTTGCGGCAGCCAGTCAAGAAGAACTGTATCGCCACTATGCCGCAATCAATGCTGCGGTACATACCCCAATTTTGTTGTATAACATTCCAGCTCGTACTGGGAATGCTTTGAAACCACAAACTGTGAGTCGTTTAGCTGATCTTGAAAATATCGTCGGCGTTAAAGATTCCAGTGGTAATTTCGATAATATTTTGCAATACATTGAATTGACTCGTGACCGCGGCTTCCATGTGATCTCTGGTAACGATGCGTTGATCTTGTGGACTTTGCAAGCTGGTGGTACTGGTGGCATCACTGCCGTTGCTAATGTCTTACCAACGATCATGGTATCGATTTACACCCGCTGGTTAGCTGGCGACTTCAAAGGCGCCCAAGCGGCACAAGATTCGATTCGCCCATTGCGTAACTTGTTTGCCTTAGGGAATCCGAACACCATCACCAAAGTGGCAACCAACTTGATCGGTTGCCCTGTGGGACCTACTCGCGCACCATTTAACTATTTGGCACCAGAAGCGAAGACGAAAATTGCAGAAGTGCTTAAAGCCACTTATGGCGAATACTTTGTCAACTAAAGACTTGCACAGAACGTTTCAAAATTGATTTAAATATTTGGAGGCAATTACTATGGCAAAACCAATTGTTGCGATCACGATGGGCGACCCAGCGAGCATCGGGCCGGAAATTTCATTAAAAGCATTTCAAAATGCTGAGCTGTTTGAAAAATGCCGGCCTTTGGTGGTCGGGGATGCCAATGTGCTCGAGAAAGTCATGACGGTTTTGCCAGATCGGCGGATGCCGCTGAATATCATTCACGACGTTTCTGAAGCGCAATTCAAATTCGGCGCCATGGATGTTTTGGACATGGACTTAGTGGATATCGATCAATTGAAGTTTGGTGAAGTCAGCGCCATGGCTGGCAACGCGGCTTATCAATATGTTCGCAAAGTCATTGACTTGGCCATGGATAAAAAAGTTGATGCGACGGTCACTAATGCGTTGAACAAAGAAGCGATGAACCTCGCCGGTCATCACTTTGCCGGACACACTGAAATCTATGCTCACTTCACGAATACCGCTAGCTACACCATGATGCTAGCACATAAGAATGTCCGCGTGGTCCATGTTTCCACTCACGTTGCTTTGCGTGACGCTTGCAACTTGGTCAAAGAACCACGTGTCGAAGAAGTGATCCGCATCGCTGATTCCGCCTGCAAGCGTTTGGGCATTGCCCATCCTAAAGTCGGCGTTGCTGGCTTGAACCCACACGCCAGTGAAAATGGTTTATTCGGCAATGAAGAAGCCAATGAGATCATTCCAGCGATCAATGCAGCTAAAGCTGACGGTATCGATGTTGAAGGCCCAGTGCCACCTGATACCATTTTCCCTAAAGCTATCGGTGGTTGGTATGATATTGTCGTGGCGATGTACCACGACCAAGGTCATATTCCGCTGAAAGTGCTCGGTTTCCAATATGATGAAGCTAAGCACAAGTGGGGTGCGGTTGCCGGTGTTAACATTACCTTAGGCCTGCCGATCATCCGTGCGAGTGTGGATCACGGTACTGCCTTTGATCAATCGTTGAAAGGCACCGCCAATGAAATTAGTTTGGAAGACGCCATTGACTATGCTGTGAAGTTAGCCAATAACAAGTAGATATTAGGGATCGGTTCCGTAGCCTGATGCCGTAAAAAGAGCAAGCCAAATCGTCTTGTTCTTTTTGTTTACGCTGGCCGGCAGCGTAAGTGTTTCATGCCACCCCCAGGCGACAATGGGCTAGCTTCGTTGCGGAACTGAAATCATCTCTCGTTGCCGGCCGGTTGCAGAGATCGGCAACTTGTCCAAAACGCCTTCGTGACGCCAAATCGTCGGAGCTCACAGATCAACGTTTCGGAGGCGGGTTGGTATCGCTAGGTGAAAAATTTAAATTTCCACTCACGCTACCGGATGTCGATTGCAACAAAAAAGACTAAGACGAAAGCTTGTCTTAGCCAGGTGATCAATTATTGAGCGTCAGTGCTGTAAGTGTTGGTGGTGGTAGCGTAAGCAACTTGATTGCGCGTGGTGCCAGTGGCATTTTGTTCTGATACCGTCGCAGTGTTCTGGTTGATCGTGATGGTATAGCTCTTAACACCAGTTGGTAAGTCTTGTTTGGCGACTTTCCATTGATTACCTGAATGAGTGTAGTGAACCGTTTGCGTTTGCTTAGCGTTAAATAAATCAGTGATCGTGATGGTTTGTTGGCTTTGGTTGAAGCGTAACCAGGTTTGGTCAGCTTTCACGTTGCTAGGGGCGAAGCTGTTCGCCATAAAAGCAAACAATGGCACGATCAAAGCAGAAAGAAATTTCATGAAGTCCTCCGAAAATAGTCTGTATTAATACTTTTATTGAACTGTATCCAAAAACAGCATACGGCACTTTTCTGAAAATGAAAAGCAAAGCGAGCGTTTGGACTGTTTCAATTTTTAACGGTGACTGTGACAACGATTTCACGTGAAGTTTCACACTTACATAGACTTTGAACTGAAATACAGTAGAATTCTTAATTAGTACAGCTAACACATACGGCCTGTAAGGCGGTATAATGACCAAACTTGTTAATACTTCTCGGGTGTTTCATTTGTAAACGCACCCACAAATCGAAATTGTGAATTAATAAGTATTGGTCCAACATTAAACACTTTTTCACTCTGAAAGCGCTTTGCTGTTTTGTATGATAGTCTCGTGAGATGAGATAACCGTCGATCAGCCATTATTTTTCTCAGATGAAATGGGAGGGTACTATGACAATTCAAATGATGATTGCGATCGCTATTACGGTCGTCATGATCGTGTTGATCATGATGGATAAGTTACCATTCGGCGCGCCACCACTGTTGGCCTGCTTGCTTTTGGTAATCTTCGGGATCTCAGATATCGCCGGCGCGTTTGCCGGGTTTGCGAATTCGACGATTATTATGCTGGCCGAATTCATGGCGATCATTGCCGCACTGCAGAAAACGAAGTTGATCGTTAAATTTAAAGAAGCAATGTTCAACCTCGCCAATAAAGGTGGGATGCGGTCATACATATTGATTATTTTGATCGTCATGTTGTTCACCAGTTTGTTTGGGACGGGGTCGACTGCGTTTTACGTGTTGACCATTGGGATCTTGTCCACGTTGCCTTACAACAAAAAATTACCACCATCTAAAGTGCTAATGCCTGCAGGCTTTGCAGCGAACCATCCGTTGATCCCATTCAACACAGCTTTACAATATGGGATCTTGATCGCGGTTTTGAAATCAGCTGGCATCGGTGAAAACGTTTCAGTTTTGAAGTTTGCGATCATTAACGTCTTCTTATCAGCTGGGTTCTTGTTGAACTGTATTTTACAATACAAGTTCATGCCAGATCATCCGATCAAAGGTCAAGAAGAAGACCAAGGCAAAGATCCTGAAAAAGTGGCCGAAAATCTCGTTAAGCTCCCAAAGTGGAAAGAAAATGTCACTTATGTCGTCTTCATCGCTGCGGTTGTTGGGATGTTGTTACAAGGCAAGATCGGTGATGCGGGTTATGCAATCGCTGGTTTATCCGTTGCTGTGATCTTGATCACTGGGGTTTTGAGCTTTGATGAGATCCGAGATGCGATTTCTGCTCCGATCATCTTAATGTCAGCTGGGGTCATTGGGGTTGCCAATGCCCTTGGGAGCACCGGCTTAACGAACCTAGTCGGCAAAACCGTTGCCGCAGTTTTAGGCACTAACGTCAATCCGTTTGTTTTGATCTTCGTATTATGCATTTTGACCAGTTTGTTGGCGACCTTGACTGGGACCAACATTGGGACGGTTTATGTGTTTGCACCACTGGCCATTGCCACTTGCACGAAGTTAGGCGTTGATCCACGCGCTGCTGCTTCTGCGATCGTCATGGCTGGTTGGTGCGGTCACTTCTTGCCAATCGACGGGATGCCGGCATTGATCTTAGGCACAGGGAAATATACCGCCGTCGAGTTTTGGAAGTTTACCATTCCTCAGTACTTCATTCGACTACTGTTCTTAACTGTTGGGGCATTGCTGGTATTTCCAGCGTAGGAGGCAATCATGGCTTGTCAATTTGAGTTAGCACATGTTGGAATCAATCAAAACAGTCCTAAAGAAGCTACAGACCTTGCGAATTTGTTGAGTCAATTATTTAATCTGACGCCTCGCGCAGGTCAAAAATCTGAGTTTGCTGGCAACTTGTTTGAATGTATGCGGCAACCTTTCTTAGGGACAAATGGTCATATCGCGATGAAAACACCAGATCTTGAAGCCGCAGTTGTTGAACTCAAAGGCAAAGGCTTTGAATTCAATCAAGACACCGCCGCTTACAATGATGATGGTAAATTGAAAAACATCTATCTCGCTGGTGAATTTGGTGGTTTTGCGATTCACATTTTGCAAGCTTAACCTAAAGAAGCAGGCATCCGCGGATGCCTGCTTCTTGTCTGGAGGGGATCTTATGACACAAGTGGTGATGGTGACTGGCAGTTCTCATGGTATCGGCAGACAAATTGCAATGACGTTAGCGACGCAAGGTAATGACTTGATCTTATGTGGTCGCGATATGGACGCGTTAGCCACGGTTCAAGAGCAAGTGAAGGCGTTAGGCCGAAAAGCCATTGCCGTTGCTGGTGACATCAGTGATCCGCAGTTTGTCCATCAGCTGGTATGTGCAGCGACCATGGCGTTTGGCCGAATCGATGGTTTGGTCAATAACGCTGGTATGATTCGCCGGACAAAGACCTTACAAACACCACTGGCGCAGTGGGAGCAAGTGCTTCACGTCAACTTAACCAGTGCGTTTATGGTGAGTCAAGCAGTGTTGCCAATCATGATGGCAGAAGGCGGTGGCGCGATCGTCAATATCACCTCTGCAGCTGGTGTGACGCCACATCCTAACGCCGCACCAAGTTACGGTGCTAGCAAAGCAGGATTGACTTATTTAACCAAACATTTTGCTCAAGAATTTGCCGATGATCATATTCGTGTGAATGCAGTGTGCTGCGGGCCGATTGAAAGTGCAATGACGGATCAGTGGGATGATGATTACCGAGCGAAAACGGAAGCGTTGATCCCATTGAAGCGTTTGGGAACTGCTGAAGAGGTAGCAGAAGCTGTTACGTTTCTTTTATCTGAAAAGGCTAGCTTTTGTACTGGCGCCAGTGTAAATGTCAGCGGTGGCAAGCTGATGAGCTAACAACAAAGGCCCGAAACATGTCGTTTCGGGCCTTTGTCAGTGAGATTAAACTAATTGGATCGGGCCATCGCCATTGTTTTTGTCATCGTTGCCTTTGTCATCATCAAAGGAGACGTCGGGCTTGATGGTTTCAGG
>CAKRHU010000018.1 GCA_934339215.1 uncultured Lacticaseibacillus sp. | reverse complement strand
CCCCTGGGATCACTGTGATTAAAAATACCACAATGTCAAAGATAAACAGCTTGCGCACATCAGCAAAATGCGTCGCCCCACTCACAGAATCTTTGAAATCAAGCATATGTAGCTTCGGGATCCAAGGTAATTGTAAATACGCCATCAGTTGGACATAGTTGTGATACAGCCGCCCAAACGGCAAGCCACTAGCCCGCGTCAGACCATCTTTTACCACAAAAATCGGAAACAGCACATAGGTGAGTAACACGGTGCCCCATACCACGCCTGAAATGATCAATAACCATAAGGCGACTTTTTGCCACCAGCGCATGGCTATACCTCCCAGTCTGCTAAGCTTTCCACTTGATGCGTCGGTTGAATCTTTTGGGCCGCCACGAATTCATGCGTTGAGATCCCGGTATACACCAGCAATTGATCGATGTTGGCATTGATCCCAGCTTGGATGTCAGTTTTGTAGTTATCGCCGACCATCACCACTTCATCACGCGCCAAGCCCATGCGGCGTAGCCCTTGTTCCATGATGATTTTTTCCGGCTTACCGATATAAAAAGCTTTCTGTTGGGTGCTGCGTTCAACTAAGGCGATCACAGAACCAGCGCCAGGCACATGGCCGCGTTCATTAGGCAAGTTGGTGTCAGCGTTGGTGCCGATAAACTTGCCGCCGCGTTGGATGGCCAGCGTTGCCAGTTCAAACTTGTGATAAGTCACATCATAGTCCAAACCGACCACCACATATTCAGGATCAAACTCATTGAAGGTCAAGCCGACATCAAGCATCGCTTGTTTCAAACCAATTTCGCCGATCACATAAACTGAGTGGCCATGCGCGTCGCCGCCGCAGTCTTGTTGGATCCAAGCCGCCGTGGCCAAACTTGGCGTATAAACCTGTTCAGGCGTGGCATGAATGTCGTGATTTTCCGCTAAATTCTTGCACACCGCGGCTGGTGATTTGGTGGTGTTATTGGTTAAAAATAAAAAAGGGATCTGGGCTTTTTGCAGGCGTTCTACGAAGTCTTTGGCTTCAGGAATGCGTTCGCGCCCACGATAAACCGTCCCGTCTAAATCGATCATGTAACCAGAATATTTCAAGCTGTGCCCCTACTTTTCATTAGATTCACGCTGGCGGATCGTAAAATGCCGCTTACGTGGTTGACTTGGTGCCACCGTTTCTGCATGATGCTGCTTTTTGGCAGGATCTGCCACTGCTTGGCGCCGTTCTTGATATGGTTTCTTATTATTGTTGTTGCGCCGACGCGAGCGCCCACGCTCATTGCGGCCTTTGTGCTTCGGCTTCGGTGCTGGCGCATCTAAGCGTTGCAACACAAAGTAAGCACAGCCAAAATTACAGTATTCATTGATGTAATCCATCAACGTCGCGATGGTTTGGCCTTTGGTGGCATGGCGGCTGTCATTGGCGTAAAAACCTTTCAAGCGCAATTGGTCATAACCCCAGTCGCCGACAACAAAATCGTACTTATCCAACACATCTGTATAACGCACGGCAAAAGCCGACACGTCAAAAGGCTGCTTGTGCAACAACACGATTTTGTACCGCCGAGAATCGATGGTGATCATATCATCTGCGACTTGCGCCACTGCAACTAACGGTAACTCCACGCGTGGTGGGGTTTGCTCATCAGGTGTTTTTTTAGGCATCTGACAACCTCCTTTCATAATGATTAAGTATAACACTATCGCGTCAACCAACGAAACCACCCCAGATGTTCAGCATCAGTGATTTAAGCCACGAAAAAAAGCCGCCTGAGCGACTTTCAAACGATCAGGCTTGAACCAGTGCTTCAAACCTGGTGGCTAACGTGGATTGGGCGGTAGGCTGCAACAATGGTCGCAATTGTGGCCAAAAGCTGAAGTGAAAATACGCCGCAGAAAATCCGTTGCCGGCTAATTTACGAAACCCCAAAGTGATCAAACCATTCACTTGCCCCAAATTTGGCGGCGGGGTGCTTGCTAACACGTCGCGGCGCAAAGCTTGCAACGCTTGAACATCATCTGCTGCCATTATGCCACCTCCTAGATGTATAATGACAGTTTATCGAGAATTGCATTAAAAATCAATGTGAAATCATCGATTTTTTAGCATTTTTTGTTTGATGGCGAACAATTCGTGGATCTCTTGCGCCGATAACGGACTCCCCCAAGGAATCGACAACCAATCGCGCTCAGGGGCATCGACGCCAACATTAATATCTTCGGCGATCGGTACCATGTTGTGATGAATGTGGCCGTGCAAGTTCAAGGTTTGCTTGGTGATACCCAGCAACATCGGATAATGAGTCATGATGAATTGGGTATGGTCATCTTTGATAATCGTGCCGACTGGATGGAATCCAAATTTCGCCTGTCCATGCCATCCAGGATCGTTTTTGTGTAAAAACTTAAACAGGCTTTGGTAGTCGTGATTGCCTTTAATGAAGCGAATGCGGCCGTTAAGTTGCAACAAGATATCGAGCACGGCTTGATCACTGGGTACATTTTCGGGATTCATCGCGATATCGCCTAAATGATACACCACGTCATTATCATCAACACGTGCATTCCACGCCTGGATCATCGCCGCATTCATCGCATCAACCGAATCAAACAACCTTGGTGCGAAATCATTTTGGCCGAGCAAATCACGATGGAAAAAATGCGTATCTGCAATAAAAAAGTTCATTTTACTTTGCCATTCCTTTTTGCCGCCGGCGCACGACCCACATGGTGGTTGGCACCGTTAAAATCACGGCGATCACTGAAAACAAAACTTGTAGGAGCTCACCGACGAAAATTTGGTTGTTCAAAATTTGCCAAAGCGGATATTTCAACTGAGCAAACCAAACGAACAATGCCGAAAAGCCACCAAAGAAGCCGAAAAATAAGGTGTTCATCGCCGTACCGATAATCGTGGTTTCAATTTCGCGTAAACCATTATGTGTTGCCGCATCCCCGAGTTCAATCACCCCGGCGGCCACGGCACAAGCCGCTTCAGCAATCGCCCCAAGCGTCCCCAGCAAGCCAGTGGCGATCATCAACTGTTGAAAGCTGACGCCGATATACACCGAAAAGCCTTCCAGCTCCTCTGAATCTTCCTGACCAAAGCCTGACGTTTGGGATAACCACACGCACAAAAATACCACGATCAACACCCCTGCCATCACCAACAACGAGGCCACAAAAGCCGGCCCGGCAACTTGGCTATGGCTGGTGCTCATAAAAATCGTCGTCGCCAGCACTAATAAGCCGATCACAAACGCCACGGCCACAGGTGAAAAGCCGCCAGCCATCAACACCACCGCTGCAATCATCAAAAACGTATTGATCGCTAGCGCCAAAAAGTTACTGATGCCTTGGCGACCGCCCACTAATATCATTAAAATCAGTAACGCTAAAACTAATCCCATCATCGCATTCATGCTGCTCGCCTACTTTCAAAGCCAGCCGCCAACGCTGCTAACCCACTGGTCAACGGAATTGCCAGCACGATGCCAAACGCTGAAATCAATGATTGGGCAAAGCCTAGACCCATTACCCAACTCACCGTGGTGGTAATCGCATTATCATTGCGCAACCACAGTACCGCTTCGTTGAAGGTCCCAGCAATAAAAATCATAAACAATACTGCGATCAGCGGCCCCATCACATTGCGCCCAATCGCCATCCCCGCTTGAAACCGAGCTTTGGCCCCGTCTTGCAGTTGAAAGATTGCCACGGCAATGTCTGAGCTTTCATCCAAAACTGCACCCAGCGAGCCGATAATAATTTGGACGAAAAACAATAATTGTGGGGCTTGAGTGACATAATTGACAGTTTCCAAATGCAAGCCGCGATAATTCGTCGTGGTAAAGATCGCATAACCTAATGCCACACCCAAGCCAGTGGCCAAAATCGTCGCCAAGCTGACCACCACGGCTAGCGGTTTAAATCCGACCACAAACAACGTCGTGATCACGGCAAAGGCAATGGCCACCAGACTAAACAAACAAAACGCCAACACTTGATGACTAGCGATTTCCACATGCAGCGCCAAGATAAACACGATAGCATTGGCGCCAAGCGACATTAGCGTCAGCCACAAATGCTTTTTCATGATCAAGCCCAGCAGCACCACCGTGGCCGCCACTAAGCCTAACAAAATCGCATCGCGTTTGATACCGGAAATGGTGAAATGATTTGCGGCATTTTTGGATAAGAAAACCTGCGAACCGACACCGAGCTTGGCATCTTCAGCGCCACTAAATGAGTACGTATTACGCAAATGCAGAACCTGACCACGATTTTTGGTATTGAGTAGCTTAGCGGTCAGCGCTTGCGTATCAACGTGATCATGGTTTTCAAAATTATCCGTTTGGGTCACGGTTTTAATGGTTTTGGCTGCGGTCACGCGCGCAATCGGTTTTTGGTATAAGCCAGCATCAAATTGCGCGCCGACAAACACTAAAGCAAAAGCAAGCACTGGCCACAACCATTTTAATAATCCCTTAACCAATGTGATTTTGCCGTAGGATCTCGTCGTAGGCGTCTTTGATTGGGCCAGCTGGCTTGTCCCATTGTTCCCAATGGTCCAAATCAAAGGGTGGCATAGTATAATGGTCGTTGATGTAGCTTTCATACTTGCGCACTGCGGTAGAATGAGGAATGTTCAGTTGCATGATGCGCACATACTTGATCAAGTGCTTCATCGCGGCTTTTTCTGCGCGTCCATTCATTAAAATATTCCCTAATTCATAATACCGGGTGCCATCATTCAAGGTAATTTCTTGAATGAGATCAAATACTTGATTCTCTTCAGCCATGTTATCCCTCTTCTTATTGATTGTTTGAACCCACAAAGGAGCACACGATGTCAAAAACTTTGCTCATCACCTTGTGGCTGTCGCTTTGGGCTTGTTGTTCAGGCTTTGTTGTCGTCGGCCATCGCGGTGATCCGCTCACTTATCCAGAAGAAACGTTTCAATCTGACTCCGCCGCGTTTGCTGCTGGCGCCGATTATGTGGAGCTTGACGTGCAAGTCGCCAAAGACGGGACGCTGGTGATCCAACATGATCCCACGCTGTTGCGCACCACAGGCGCAGACGTCACCATTGCCAGTTCCAATTATTCACAAATCCAGCAATATCATACCAAAAATGGCGAAGCGATTCACAGCCTCCAAGCCCTTTTTACACATTATCAACAATCTAATGCGAAGTTCTTGATCGAAACCAAAATTGAAAAAGGCGTCCCGCATCCGCAAATGGAACAACGTATTGCCGCTTTAGTGAAACAATACCACATGGAAAATCGGGTGATGTTTCATTCGTTTTCGTTGAAATCCCTGAAGCGTCTGCAAAAGCTCTTGCCAAACGTCCCACGGATCTTCATCGTCGGCTCCTTGAAGCGGATCACTTTCGCCGTCTTCCCTTACGTGACTGGCATCAATATCTCCTCAACGTTAGTCACAGCAAAATTGGTGTCTGATCTCCATCATATCGGCCAAAAAGTTTATGTCTGGGATGAAATGAACGAAAATGCGGCCAAATGGCGCTGGTTATCCAACATTCCCATCGATGGCGTGGTCACCAACTATCCAGGGCTCGCGCATCAATATCAATTGTTGACCCATGATGCCCAAAGTCATCCAGTCGATGCGTTAGCCACCAACAACTCGACACAAGCGTTACCCGTTTACGAAAACCCGTATATGCCACACCTACGCAAACAAACAATTGCGCCTAACGAAACCTTCACCGTGATGAAATCGATTCGCTCGCAAGGTGTGACTTATGACCAAATCGCCACTAACGCGTTTGTGCCAGCTGACACCTTAAACTTAGCGCCGATGGCTGGTTGGGCGCAACTATTGGTCGATCAACCCGCCACCGTGCGTGCAAAACATACTTGGCAGGTCCCAACCCGCGTGACGTCCAGTGCCCAAAGTGCGCAAAATAGTACCTTAGCGACCGGATCGACAGTGACGATCACCGCAGTCAAATTACACGGCGAACAAGTTTGGTGTCAAACCAAATCCGGTTGGGTGGAAGCCAAGCATTTGCAAATTCACCTACATTTAAACGAAGCACGGTTGTGGCTCTACCAGTTCAACACGGTCACCACCTTGCAACGCCCGCAATTGAGCTTAGGCCAAACCGATCTGGATATTTTAAACTTCAATGCATTAGGCTTAAGTGTCTAACCTATGCGTCTCACTGCTGATGGTGAGGCTTTTTGTTTGCGCTTCACAAAAATAGCCAGCACTTCAAAAATCTGTTATCGTGGAAGTATCAAATAAAAAGGCGGAAAATCACATGACAATCGATTGGCAAAAACTGGCCGCAAGCTATGAACGCGACTTGTTAACAGATCTCAAAACCTTGATCGCAATCCCCTCTGTACGCGATGTTGAACATAAAACCGCTGACGCACCATTGGGCCCAGCACCAGCTCAAGCCTTAAACGCCATGCTGGAAATCGCGCAACGCGATGGCTTTGACACCTTTAATGTGGAAAATGTTGCTGGCCGCATCAGCTTCGGCCAAGGTGACACGAAATTAGGCTTACTCGGCCATGTGGACGTGGTGCCGGCAGGTGATGGTTGGGACAGTGATCCGTTTGTCGCTAAAATTCAAGCTGGTCGCATTTATGGCCGCGGCAGTGCTGACGACAAAGGCCCGACCTTAGCCGCCTATTACGCCTTGCGCTTATTGAAAGATCAAGGCATCACCCCAAAACAAACCGTTCAATTTATTATCGGTACTGACGAAGAATCCAACTGGTATGGGATGGATCGCTATCAAGCCACACAAACCATGCCTGATTACGGTTTCTCTCCTGACGCTGAATTTCCGATCATCAATGGTGAAAAAGGCATCAGCACGCTGACCTTAACTTTTGCCGCGCAACCTACCAGCGGCCACACCAGCATGACCGCTTTTGATGCTGGCTTGCGCGTCAACATGGTGCCACAAGCGGCTACTGCCTCATTAACTGGCAACTTACCAGACGATTGGCAAGCCCAAAGCGATGCCTATGCTGAGGCTAACAACGTCAAAATCAGTTATGCTGATACTGCTGATGGCGTTCAGTTCACTGCCATCGGCTTTGGCGCGCATGCACTTGAACCCAATGCTGGCATCAATGCGGCGACGCATTTGGCCACATTATTAGCACCTTGGGTCGATGATCCGGCTGGGCATTTATATTTACAAACCATCACCGATCACTTGCACAATGACTCTCGCGGTCACCACTTGGACATCGCTTTTAGCGACGCGATCATGGGTGATTTGACTGCCAGTGCCGACTTATTCACCTTCCGACCAAACGGCGAACAAACCATTGCCATTAACGTCCGCTACCCACAAGGTATCGATTTGGCCACGATTCAAGCCAAGATGCAACAAGCCTTAGGCGACGCCGTGACGGTTTCGATCACAGAAGCTGGTCACACCCCGCATTATGTTTCCGGCGATGATCCTTTGGTCAAAACGTTGCTGCAAGTCTATCAAGATCACACCGGCCATGATGGGCGCGAACAATCCATCGGCGGTGGCACTTATGGGCGCATCATGAAGCGCGGTGTCGCCTTTGGGGCGATGATGCCAGGGCGAGAAAACGTGATGCATCAAGCCAATGAATATATGCCGATTGAAGATATCATGCATGCTGTGGCGATTTATGCTGATGCGATTTACCGATTGACTCAAACTGAGGCCATCTAATGTTCACCGCTCAAGATTTGAAACAAGCACTCCCGCAACAATTTCAGTCGCTTGAGGTGACTTGCGTTGCACGCACCACGTCAACCAATCAGGTCATGGCAGCAAACTTATTGCATGAGCCTCATCAGCAATTACTGATAGCTGGTGAACAAACCCAAGGCGTCGGCCGCCGTGGCAAAGCCTTTTTCTCACCAGCGCACACTGGTATTTACTTCACATACGGCGGCTTTGGCCTAGCCGAACAGCATTTGAGTTTGATCACCCCAGCTGCTGGCGTTGCCTTAACGCAAGCGGCGTTTGCCTTGTTTGGCGTGACCACCACCATCAAGTGGGTCAACGATGTCTTGATCGGTGATCAAAAAGTGGCGGGCATTTTAGCTAATCGTTTAGAAAATGGGCAAGTGTTGATCGGCGTGGGCGTCAATATTGCCCCAGCGGCTAATGCTCCAGACGTTCCCATCGACTTACCGGTTGGCACCTTGCTCAAACAAGCCCCAACCACAGACGCGCGCTTGTCACTGGTGGCTTCATGGTTGACCCACTTCGATCAGTTGCTTCAACATCCTGAAACGATCATGCCGACTTTTCGCCAACACGCCGCTTGGCTGAATCGTCAAGTAGATGTGATGGGCTTAAACCATCCGTTAACTGGCGTGGTTCAAGGGTTTGCCGATGATGGGGCATTGATTTTAGCCACTGATCACGGGATTCAAACCCTTAATAGCGGCTCAATTCGCCTGCATTAACGTAAAAAGCTGTCTCGACTGTTTTCGAGGCAGCTTTTTATTTAGGCTAAGCTTTCACGATCTTCAACAAATCGCTGAAGTCGTTGAAAGTATAAGTTGAATAAATCGGGCCGTGATTGGCGTTAAAATGCGGGTTGAACCAGGCCGTATCCATGTGTGCATTGCGGCCACCTTGAATATCCGACGTCAACGAATCGCCAATGATCAAGCTGGTTTGCGGGTTGAAATTCGGCGTGCGCTTGGCCACATAGTCAAAGAACGCTTTGGTCGGCTTCGGCGCGCCGATGGTATCCGATACGAAAATATCATCGAAATAATCGATCAAATGACTTTTCGTCAGGCGAAAACGCTGCGCCGATTCAAAACCATTGGACACGATATACAAATGATAATCACGCAAAGCCTCAAGTGTCGCTTCAACGCGAGGGATCAACACTGCTTGGCGGTTGACCAAGGTGAAGTAGTCTTTTTCGACGGCTTCAGGATCACCGGGTAAAGCCAGTTGCTTGAATAACTGGCGCATCCGTTTATAAAAAATCTGTTCGCGTGTGATTGAGCCTTTTTCATATTGGCGCCAGAGCTCAGCGTTGATGCCTAAGTATGTTTTTTCTAATTTATCAGTATAATCGATCTGATGTTTTTCAAAAGTGACGCGCAGGCTTTTCAGCTCGCCAGCTTCAAAATCCAACAGCGTATCGTCGACATCGAAAAATAAATTACGGTACATGAGTAGGTGGCCTCCTTGCCGTGGTGCATGCTTTAACGCTACCACGCCGCTTGTGGTTCGTCTAGCTGTAAAAATACTGTAACTGGACGGTGTTTGACCTTTAATGGTGTTTACCACAATCTAATGATAAAATGAGCCATATTGCACAATTTTAAAAGGTGGGAAAAATGTGAAGACGCCAAAAAACTGGTGGCATGCGCTGATCACTCGGCTCAACACCCGTGTCCGGCCCAATAAAAATGAACAAGCGCTTCCGGCGTTATCGACCAAAACCTGGCCGCTGTATTTAGACATTGTTTTGCAAGCCTTTAAAACAATCGTTTATTATGCAGTTGCTGTGATCGCGATCGGCGGCGTGTTTGGGATCGGTTTGTTGGCCGGCTACTTTGCGGCGATTGTTTCCAACACGTCGGTGCCAACCAAAACGGCAATGGCCCGCACGTTAAGTAACGTCGATCAGTCAACCAACTTGTATTTTGCCGATAATGTGGAATTAGCTCATGTGAAATCTGACTTGATTCGCGACACTGTGAATCTGTCAGACATTTCCCCTTGGGTACAAAAAGCGATCATCGCCACTGAAGATTCTGATTTTTACACGAACTCAGGAGTTTCCCCTAAATCAGTGATCCGAGCGGTTTTTTCTGAATTTTCTGGCGTTGGGAGTCAAACTGGGGGCTCGACGTTGACCCAGCAAGTGGTCAAATTGCAGTTTCTCAGTTCAGAAACCACCTTCAAGCGAAAAGTCACTGAAATCATGTACGCCTTGCGCATCAATCACTTCTTTTCTAAGAAGAACATTTTGCAATCGTACTTAAATATCGTTACCTTAGGCCGCAACAACAAAGGCCAAAATATTGCTGGGGTACAAACTGCGGCCCAAGGGTTATTCGGCAAAGATGCCAAAGACTTGAACTTGCCTGAATCGGCGTTCATCGCCGGTTTACCTCAAAGTCCGTCAGTTTATACGCCATACACCGTCAACGGTTCCTTGAAGTCTGATCTTTCCGCTGGGATTTCACGGCAACACACCGTATTGTTTCGGATGTATCGCAGCGGCGCCATCACCAAAAAAGAGTATCAAGAAGCCCAGAAATTTGACTTAAAAGCGGACTTTAAAGGCCATGATACGACCGGGGATGATTCAACCACTAAGTATGCTTACGTCTACAACATGGTCACCTCTGAAGCCAAATCCATTTTAGCCTTACAATTAGCCAAACAAGACGGCCACACGCAAGCTGACTTAGACAAAGATACCGCGTTAGATCATCAATATCTCGACGATGCTCAAAATCTGTTAACCACCAAAGGCTATCAGATCCACTCCACGGTCAATAAATCCGTGTATGATTCCATGCAGTCAGTGATGAAGAATGCGGATCTCGGCTACACCTATACTTCTAGCGAAATCGATCCAGAAACTGGTGAGTATGTCACTGATTCTGAACCCGTCCAAAACGGCTCCGTCTTATTGAACAACACTACCGGCGCTGTGATCGGCTTTGTCGGTGGGGTCAGTGGTGAATTGAACCATATTTACACCACCAGAAGTCCTGGGTCTTCGATCAAGCCATTGGCGGTTTACGGTCCCGCGATCGAAAATCATTTGATCGGCTCGCAAACCATGTTGGCGGATTTTAAAACCAACTTCACCAACTACTCCGTTACCGATTACGGCGGTCAAATTCAAAACAAGTTCATTTCTGCCACGGATGCGTTAGCACAATCCTACAACATCCCAGCGGTCAACTTGTACAACGATGTTCGCCAAAAAACCAACATCAAATCCTACCTCACCAAAGCTGGTATCAACACCTTAACCGCCAATGACTACTCACAACTCGGCTTAGCACTTGGAGGGACCGACTACGGGGTTTCCGTTGAAGATCAAGCCAGTGCTTATACCACCTTTGAAAACAACGGGAATCACACTGATGCTTACGTCATCGATAAAATCGTCGATCCTGGTGGTAATGTGATCTACCAACACAAAACCGCCAACACCCGCGTCTTCTCACCAGCCACGACGTACATCATGCAACAAATGATGCATCAAGTCGTCGCCAAAGGCACAGCTGCCAGCTTGAATTATCAATTGAGTTTTAACACCAACAACTTGATCGGTAAAACTGGGACCTCAAACGATTACAAAGATATTTGGTTCGTCGGCGCCACGCCTGGCGTCACTTTGGCTTCATGGATCGGCTACGATAACGCCAATGGCACCTCGTATAACTTGTCTAGCTCCGCTTCTAACACCAACTTGGCTTACTGGGCGAAATTAGCCAATGCCGCTTATCGCGTGATCCCAGGTCAATTCAAAGCCGATCAAAGCATGAGTGCGCCAAGTACTGTGAAGTCTGCCACGGTTTCCAAACTCACAGGTGAAAAAACCGGCAGTGTCACCTACAATGGTAAGTCCTACAACATTTCCAATAGTGGTGGTACCGTCACCAGCTTATACAATGACTACTTGCCAGGCGTCACCACCAGCGAATTTGCGATCGGCGGATCGGCTGCCAATTACAAACAGTTCTGGGAATACACCGGTGGTAAAAAGTCTAACGGCTACGGCAAAGTCACCACATCAACGACCTCAAGTACCAATCAATAAGCTTTGGTCCCGCTTCGCCATCCTGGTGAGGTGGGATTTTTTTGCAAAAAAATACGGCTACCATTTTCAGTAGCCGCACAAGTTTTATTGAATGATTTGAAATTCTTTTGGCGTATGCGTGAATGGTTCGCAACCTGTCGCCGTGACGTGCACACAGTCTTCGATCCGCACCCCAGCCACGCCAGGAATATAGATCCCAGGTTCAATGGAGAAGCACATGCCTTCAACTAATTCCATGTCATTGCCAGCCATGATCGATGGGAATTCATGCGTCGACATGCCGATGCCATGCCCTAAGCGATGGTTAAAGTATTCGCCATAACCCGCTTTTTCGATCACATCACGGGCGATTTTATCTAAATCACTGGCGCGCAAACCTGGCCGGACTGCGGCTTGCGCAGTAAGTTGCGCTTCTAAGCACACATCAAAGATCTCGCGTGCTTTAGGTGAAACCGATCCGCCAAAGGCTACCGTCCGCGTCGCATCGGACATATAGCCATGATTGTTGGTCCCAAGGTCAAACAAGACTAACTCGCCTGGTTGGACTTTCGTCGCTTCAGGGCCACCGTGAGGGTCAGCTGCATCCATCCCGGCTTGGACAATGGTGTCAAAAGACATATGCATGACGCCTTGTTTCATCATCGCATATTCGATTTCTGCGACTACTGCTTGTTCTGAACGTCCTGCTTGTAGCGCTGCAAAGCC
>CAKRHU010000017.1 GCA_934339215.1 uncultured Lacticaseibacillus sp. | reverse complement strand
GAGTTTCAAGCAACGTGCGCTAAGTTGCTATCTCCACCTTGAATTCGAGAACATGATAACGCTTACTGTATTTAATTGCAAGCAATTGGTTGTAAAAGTTTTGTATCGCAAAAGTTTTGTATCGCTAATCCTTCACAGTTAAGTGCACGGCTTCAACATGATGGTTGGCCAACAATTCTTCCGCATAAGGATCGTTGCGATAATCATTGGCGTAATAAATTTTTGACACGCCGGCTTGAACCAACGCCTTGGTGCAATTCAAACAAGGGAAAAACGTGACATAAACGGTGGCCCCTTTGGTCGACACCCCATTTAAGGCACATTGCAAAATGGCATTCATTTCCGCGTGCAGCGTGCGAATACAGTGACCATCACGCATCAAATGCCCCGCTTCATCGCAATGCGGGTCGCCGGAAATACTGCCGTTATAACCGGTCGCGATGATGCGATGATCTTTGACCAGTACAGCCCCGACTGTGGCGCGTTCACAAGTTGAGCGCTCGGCCACATTTAAAGCCAATTTCATAAAATAATGATCCCAAGATTCACGTTGGGCGTGACGTTTAGACGGTTGAATGGTATCAGGCATGATGCGCACGCTCCTTTTTAATTGGATGATAATAAGGTTTGAATTTGGCCCAAGCCTCAGGAAATTGCGGATCGCGGGCGCTGAGCCATTCACGCCCAGTGCGGATCAAGCCGCGGTGCAACTGGATCCAAGTAGCTTCAGGCATCAACGCTTCTAAGCGCTTTTGAATTTGATCAGGCGTGGCTTTGGGATCAGCGATGCCAAACCCTTTGATGATCCGCGACACATGGGTATCCACGGCAATGCCAGGAATGTTAAAGGCATCCGTGCGCACCACTGTCGCCGTTTTGCGCCCGATCCCGGCTAAAGCGGTTAGTTCAGGATAAGTTTGCGGCACGACGCCATCGTAGCGCAACATCAACTGCCGGCTCATGGTCGCCAAGTACTTGGCCTTGTTGCGATACAAACCAAGCCGGTCGATATAAGGTTCAATGTCTTCAGCTGAGGCTTTGGCCATTGCTGCCGCATCTGGATACTGCGCAAAGAGTTTCGGCGTGATGGCATTCACCGCCCGATCTGTGGTTTGCGCCGATAACATCACCGCCACCAAAATTTCAAACGGACTGTGCGCCACCAAAGTCGGTTGGGCATCAGGATATTGCTTTAGGACTGCATTTAGGAATTCAACGGCTAACGCATCATTCAAGGCGATCCCTCCTTACAATTGTTCGCGGCGCGCTTGGTAAGCTTGCACCTGTTGCACCGTGGTCAGGTGTTGTTTCTCCCACGCAATCAAAATGCGATCCATGTAGCGCAAGGAATATTTCTGGTTGATCACCGCTTCGCGCAGCGCCAACTGAATCACACCAGCATCATAATGGTCGATATTGAGCCAATCACTGATGGTTTGTTGTTCGATTGGCGAAAGCGGCCGGCCAAATTCAATTTCAATTTGATTGAATACTAACGCATTGCCACTGGATGTTTTCTCAGTGGTGGTTTCTGGTGTCGTCAACAAGCGGCGCAATAACGGCGTCACGTCGTATTGATCAACACTGTGCCCGGCGTTGTCTGACACGCTGATCAACGCGATGGCTTGTTTATTGATCAAGCTGGTGATCGCCGCATATACCCCACTTGGCGTCATTTTGGTCGCTTGGGCTAAAGCTTGCGGTTCAGGCGCTTCCACATGGGTCTGCCCCCAGCGTGTCAAAAATAAGTACACCACAAATTCACTTTGCGTCAGATCCGTTTGCGCAAAGTGTGAAAACAACACATCAGAAAAGCTGGTATTGCGGGTTTGCAAAAAGCTATTTAAAGCATCTGCCATTAAAAACTCCTTTGAACATAATTGACGAATCGATTCCATTTACAAGATCATCTGATCAAGCCGTCGCTAACCCGGCCAACGTCAGGTCAGAGACAGCTTTCTTTGTCTCCGCGCTGGCATTGCCGAGAAAATCGGTAGGCGGAAGTGAGTTGGCAAACGGAGAAAAATGGGCCAATTGCCTGTGGTAATGAAATCAAGGATGACGCTGGTTTTTGGCGGCATCCGCAGATTTCATCGGCAAAAAACAAGACAAGTGGTTTTCTTGGCTCGTTTTTTAGGCGGAACAACATCGGCGGTTTTTGCCGATTTCTGAAGCCGGCCGTACCGGCAACTTGGCCCATTTTTCGCAGTGCCGCCAACGAACTGGCGCCCACCGATTTTCGTGCCCAAGCCCAGGAGATAAACAAAGAGCCAAGACAATGACAGTCTTGGCCCTTTTGTGATCACGGCTTGATGCGGTTGATCATCCGTGGGAATGGGATCGCTTCGCGCAAGTGATCCAAGTGGCAGATCCAAGTGATCGCCCGTTCAAACCCTAAGCCAAAGCCTGAATGCGGCACACTGCCATATTTACGCAAGTCCAAATACCATTCGTATTCATCCAAAGATAACCCTTTGGCTTCGATTTGCGCTTTGAGCTTATCATAATCGACTTCACGTTCGGAACCGCCGATGATTTCGCCATAACCTTCTGGGGCCAACAAGTCCGCGCAGACATAAGTATCATCGCGGCCTTCTTCAGGCAACATGTAAAATGGCTTGATGGCTTTCGGATAGTTCAACACAAACACAGGTTGCTCGAATTGTTCAGACAAGTAGGATTCTTCAGGAGAACCGAAGTCGTCGCCCCACTTCACATCAAAGTTGGCTTTTTGCAGCATTTCGATGGCTTCATCATAGCGAATGCGTGGGAATGGCGTCTTGGTGTACTTCTTCAAGGTGTCGATATCGCGATCGATCAAGGTCAATTCGTATTCGCAGTTATCGATGACAGATTGCACTAAGAAGGCGATGTAGTTTTCTTGGATCTTCAAGCTTTCATCTTGATGCATGAAGGCCATTTCCGGTTCGATCATCCAAAATTCCGTCAAGTGCCGGCGAGTCTTGGATTTTTCAGCACGGAACACTGGGCCGAAAGTGAAGACTTTGCCATAAGCCATGGCGCCGGCTTCAGCGTACAATTGGCCAGATTGAGATAAGTAAGCGGGCTTTTCGAAGTATTCGGTTTCGAATAATTCCGTCGTCCCTTCAGGAGCCGAACCCGTGAGGATCGGTGGGTCCATCTTAATGAAGCCTTCGTTGTTGAAGAATTCATAAGTGGCGCGGATCATTTCGTTGCGAATTTGTTGAATGGCGAATTGGCGCTTGGAACGCAACCACAGATGGCGGTGATCCAACAAGAATTCGATCCCGTGTTCTTTAGGGGTGATCGGATAATCTTCAGAAGTCCCCACCACTTTGATGTCGGAGACTTGGATTTCATAACCGAAATGACTGCGGCTATCTTCGTGGATCGTGCCGGTGATGGTCATCGATGTTTCTTGGTGTAATTCTTTGGCAGTGGCAAACACTTCTTCAGACACCGCGTTTTTCAACACGACCCCTTGGAAAAAGGCCGAGCCATCGCGCAATTGTAAAAAGGCAATTTTGCCGCTGGAGCGTTTGTCTGTCAGCCACGCGTTGATTTGGACTTCTTCATCAACGTGTTGGGCGGCATCTTTAATGCGAATCGTGGTAGTCATGCAATAAATTCTCCTCTAAGTAAAATCAGTTGTTGGCAACGAAGGCCGCAATGCGGTCCATCGCCGTCATTAAGCTTTCCATATCCTTTGAATAGCTCAAGCGTGCATGTTCTGGCATCCCAAAGGCACGCCCTGGCACTAACGCGACCCCAGTTTCTTCAAGCAATGCGGCCACAAAGTCATCGACTGACGTATAGTGGCATAATTGCGCAGCGCGAGAAACTTTCGGGAACAAGTAAAAGGCCCCTTGTGGTTTGGTATCGAGTTCAAAGCCTGGAATCTGCACTAATCGATCGTACACCGCATTCAAGCGCTTTTCAAATGCTTGGCGCATGGTTTCGACGGGTTCCTGGGTGCCGGAAAAGGCTGCCAGTGCCGCATACTGCGCGACTGCCGTGGTGTTCCCAGTGGCGTGGCCCAGTAATTTGCCCATGGCACTGGTGATTTTTTCAGGGCCGGCGATGACGCCGATGCGCCAGCCAGTCATGGCATAAGACTTGGAAACACCAGTGATCAATACCGTGTTTGCGGTGATGGCAGGATCGATTTGAATCATGGAAGTGTAAGCCATGCCGTTATAAATCAAGTCGCGATAAATATCGTCAGCGATCACTAAAATGTCATGCTTCAATGCCCAGTTACCGATCAAGGTCAATTCTTGACGGGTGTAAACCGCACCGGTTGGGTTTTGTGGTGAGTTGATGATCACGGCGCGCGTTTTTGCAGTGCGCTGTGCTTCCAGTTCATCCACCGTGACTTTAAAGTTGGCTTTGGCGACCACAGAACGTGGGACGCCGCCAGCTAACTTAATTTGTTCCACGTAAGACACCCAGCCTGGAATTGGCACCAGCACTTCTTCGCCTGGGTCAAACAAGACTTGCATCAAACCATACAAGGCGAACTTCGCGCCAGTGGTGACCACGATTTGTTTGGGATCATAGCGCACGTTGGTTTGGGCAAAAATGTGATCGGCAATCGCTTGGCGCAATTCTGGAATGCCAGAAGCTTGCGTGTAGAAGCTGGTTTTATTGTTCCGTATGGCCGCAATCGCTGCTTCTTCGATGTGCTTTGGCGTTTCGAAATCAGGTTGGCCGATCGACAAGTCGATCACGTCTTCCCCGCGCGCTTTCATTTGCTTGGTTAAATTCGACACAGCCAATGTTGCTGACGGTGCCACAGTATTGATTCGCTTTGATAAATGCATAGGCTCACTCCCCAGGCTGAATTATAAATTAGCGACAGCAAATAATTGATCGCCGTTTTTAAAATCATAAGTTACATAGCCTAGTTTACCAGACTTTGAGCGATAGCCAATATCCCAAACGACTTTTTGTTTACGAATGCTCAATCCCACGCTAATAATTTTCTTAGGCGCGAAGCTTTTGATGGCTTCAGCCTCAGCTTCTTGCATGGAAATCCCATTAGCTTGACGCAACACATCCATATGCCCGGTTTTTTGGCGGATCAAGACATAGACTTTTTGCTTATTTTTGGTGGTGCCTGCCACCGTCACATAAGAATCGCGCTGTTTGTCCCAATAAAAGGCAGAAACGGATTGCACGCCAGCTTTCTTTTTGGCGATGCTGACGGCTTGTGTGCGTACGGCACGCATTGGGGCCAGACCTTTTTGATAAATGCCTAACACCACGGCGATCAAGACTAAGCCGACAACGACCCAGACTTTGCCTTGCCAGTTGCGGCGATTTGCTCTACGCATTATGATGGGTTCCCTCCTTGTTCAATAGTGGTTGATGATCTAACCATGCTTTACTATACTGCGCCATTTCTGGTACTGACAGGCGCATTGGCTTAAGATTCGGTAAAGCGTGCTGCATTTGCCGGCCATATTTAGTGGTGACTAGCCGCGGATCTAAGCAGATAAACACTCCGCGGTCATGTTCCGTGCGGATCAAGCGGCCAAAACTCTGCCGCAATCTTAACGTGGCTTTTGGTAAGGCTTCTTCAGTGAACGGATCGCGTCCTTGTGCTTGCAATTGCTCACTACGCGCTTGCACCAACGGCTGGCTTGGCGCATCAAACGGTAAACGGGTTAAAATCACCATTTCCAATTGCTTATCCGGATAATCGACGCCTTCAAAGAAACTGGCGGCGCCAAGTAATAACGCGTGTTGAGAAATCGCAAAACGCTTGGCAATTTTCCCGGCAGAGCCAGACACCCCTTGCGCTAAAATTTCCCAATCCGCCGTCCATTCGCGGTCCGCAATCCGGGCATAAACAGCTTTAATGGTATCTAAGCGATTGAATAAGACAATGGTTTGATGCTGGACTTCACATAATTGCCGCAACGCATCGACGAGATAATCCAAATAGTCAACGTCATCTGGATGAGGCGCTTCGGGATCCACAAACACTTGCGCTTGTTGGGCGTAATGAAACGGACTGCGCAAACGCAACGTCGGCGTCTCTAAGGGCAAGCCCACTGCTTGCAGTAAGTAATCGAATTTGCGCGCTACCATCAACGTCGCCCCCACTAAGACTGGGGCGTGGAATTCATCGAGCAGCGCTTTAGTCGCCAAGGCAGCCGAAACTTGTTGCCAAGTGAGTTTTAAACTCAAGGCATCTTTACCATTAGCAAGCTCCAAGCGGCAAAGTTGTTGATCCAAATGTTTGAAATCTTTCAACGCGATCAGTTGGGTGCTGTCTTGATCAAAGGCTTTGCGCAATGCACCGAGCGCTTGAAACAAGCCAGCAGCACTGACGCCAAAATGATCTTGATGGCTGAGGTATTGTTGTTGCAATTGGCTGCAAACCCCGGCTACAGCATCGAGTTGGCGAGATAATTTCGGAAGCCACACCCGCAATTCGGCTTCAACGCTTTGGGCTTGTTCAACGCTCAGCGACTGCGCCATAAAACCAGGTTTAGGGTCTTGAAGCATTTTGCCGAATTTGATTTGGACGGCTTCGATCGTGGCGATACTTGCGGCCACGGCGGTTGCTAAGCTTTGCAACTGATACGTTTGCATTTTGGAATCGGCGAAGACTTGCATCAAGTTGTGATGTTCTGGGCGATTGACCAGCCGGGCTAAATGCTGCAAATGAATGCGCAACTTGGCCAAATCCAGTTGATGCGCATGCGCTAACGCCACGTTGTCAGCAAAATGTTGGGCCTCATCCACTACTAAGAATGGCTGGGCTTCAGCGAGTTCTGGATGGCGTGCAAGGTAAGCGTGGTTGGTGATCACGATGCTAGCCGCCTTGATTTGGGTCTGCAAACGCTGATAAAAATCATACTCAGCATAAGGCCCCACGGCTTTGGCGCCAGCATGAGCGACTTGGCCAAATAACGGGGCGCGATAAGTGGTCAAGTGCAACTCATCTAAGTCGCCAGTGGTGGTTGTGCTCAACCATACCAATAACTTCATTTGCAGTACCGCAGTCAAGCGGTCGCCAGCAGGCGGTTGCAAACTATCTTGAAATTGGGTGAGGTCTAAATAATGGCGCGGGCTTTTGATGATCACGGCATTGATCGGGCGATCCAACAGGTCAGCGAGTTTTTGCGTTTGGGCAAATAACTGGCTTTGTAACACCGTGGTCGTCGTGGCAATCACCAGTTTTTGTTGGGCATTGGCAACATAGGCATAAGGTAATAAATACCCCATGGTTTTTCCTAAGCCAGTGCCGGCTTCGATCACCAACGGTTGTTGTGTGTCGGTCGCATTTTGATAAATCGCGTCCATCATTTTGCCTTGAGCGGCGCGCCACTTATACGCGGGCTTTAAAATGGCCTTTTTATCGATAGCAGCCAAAGGATAAGCGCGTGGTTCGATCGGTTCCACGACGTCAGGCATCGCTTGCAGCACCAACTCCCCGACTTGGATCATCGGGCGTTTCAACGGCACATCAAAGCGTTCCAATTTGGTCAGAAAATCCCCAGTTTGCCGGATCAAGGCATGACTTTTGCCCACCAGTTGATGTTGCAACACACTGGGCAACGCTTGAAAGCGTTTGGTCAATGCCATCAACAACTTGGCGGTGCTGACGGCATCAGAGTCTGCGCGATGCGGATTTTTGTGCTGAATGCCCAGCGCTTGGGTGAGATCTTGCAAACGATAACTGCCTTGCGTCGGCAATAAGATCTGCGCAAGCTCCACCGTATCGATGGCCGGATTAGTCAACGCCGGCAAGCCGACGCGTTCAAATTCTGCACTTAAAAAAGGGTAATCGAAATTCACATTGTGGCAGACGATCACACAATCTTTTAGACGCTTGGCAAACCCTTTTGCGACGTCAGCAAAATAAGGTGCGGCCACTAAGGCTTCTGGGTCGATATGGGTCAATTGTTGAATCGCTTGCGGCACGTCGCGATCCGGATTGATCATTTGTGAAAAGGTGGCGATCACCTTAAAGTTTTTGACGAAGGCGCATCCGATTTGGATGATGCGGTCGCCATTTTTAACTGCCGTACCAGTCGTTTCCAGATCTAATACCGCATAGGTTTGGTCGAAAGCCAATGACTTCACTCACTTCATGATAGATTCAGCGTCTATTTTACTATTCTTGCGGGGCTTTCGCCACACTGATGACCTCACCAGTCGCCAAAGCGATCAAATATCTGGCGATCACCGGTTGGGGCTGCATCGTGCTCAGCGCTTCATCATACAATTGCAGTTGTAACGTGTAGCGCGGCAACAATTCTTCGGCAGACTGCACATGATCCGTCTTGTAATCAAACAACACGACCCCATTTGGCGTGGTGACGTACCCGTCGATCATCCCGTGCACTAAAATATCGTTGTCTTGGTCCCCTGCCATTTTGGCAAATACGGATGCAGCAGGCAACAACAAGGAAAACGCGACTTCTCGATGCAACCCGCTGGCATTGTCCGCGATCAATTGGCCCAAGTCCGTGTGCATAAACCGCAACAAACTGGCTTGATCGATTTTGGCAGCGACTTGGTTATCGAGACGCTGTTCATCCACCAAGCGCGCAACGGTTGCCGCGATGGTTTCAGCTGTCGGTTTCATCCAATCGAGTTGTTGTAATACCAAATGCGTCGCCGTCCCAATCGCAGTTGCAGATGGCGCTTTGGGTTTCATCAAAAATTGCGGTTGGGCAAAATCAGACACAAAGCGATTGCCACCGAGCTGGCGATCAGATGCCACCAATTCTTGAATGTCTTCATCTTCTTGTTGGGCACGTTTGATTTCTGTTACCGATTGAAAGCCCGTGGTTTTCGTCGCGGCAGCAAAGGGATAGCGCCAATCAAACCACTTGGTTAAATCGATTTCTGGCGCCGGCGCTGGTAGGTCTGGGGTGGTGTTGGCGACGACTGGCGTTTGATCGGTATCCAGCACGGTTTTAACTTTCGCGCCAAAGGTTTCGATTTTGCCATCATCCAACCGCGCGATCGCCATGCCGATCCAGTCCAAATACCGTCCGGCACTGGCGCGCATCGCTTGGGGTAACACTTGATGCGTGGCAGTGGTGGCAGTTTCCCATTTTTTGGTCAACTGATCGGGACTATCGACATTGGCCACTAAGAACAGATATTGTTCCGCCCGGGTCAGTGCCACATATAAAAGCCGCATTTCTTCCGCCAACATTTGCCGGCGTTTCTGCGCTTTGGCTAATTCAAATTGCGGCAAGGGATAAATTGCGCCAGTGGCTTGATTGAGCCACTGCACCCCAGTCAAATTTGGCGTCAAGATCTGGCGGCTTTGTAAATCGCGCAGATCAAATTTCGTGTCCATCCCCATCACAAACACGATGGGAAATTCCAAGCCTTTAGAGCCATGGATCGTCATCAATGAGACGGCATCGACATCAGGATCGACGGTAACCGCACTGGCGAGGTCTTTGTTTTGCTTTTGCATCAATTCAATGAAGTGAATGAAAGCAAATAAACCGCGGAATCCTCCTGCTTCATAACTGGCGGCGCGGCTGGCTAAAGCGCGCAAGTTGGCTTGACGCTGGACGCCGCCATCTAAGCCACCGACAAAATCCAAATACCCGAATTCATCATAGATCCGCCAAATCAACTGCACCAATTCGTGACCCCGAGCGAAATCACGCAAATCCGCAATTTGATCAGCAAAATGTTGCGCCGTTTTTTGCGTTTGCGCGCCAAATTCACTTCTGGTCGGTTGCGTTAAAAAGGCTTCAAACGCATCATCAAAGCTGGCATGCGGCTTCGCTAAGCGGATCAACGCCAATTGATCAGCCCGCATCCCCACCATCGGCGAGCGCAATACCGCCACTAACGCGATTTCTTGTTTGGGATTATCGATCACTCGTAGCATCGACAACATCGTCATCAGTTCCGTGGTTTTGAAATAATTTTGCGCATCAGCGACGACGATCGGCACTTTGGCTTTGGCAAAGGCACTTTGAATGGCGACGTTGTTGGTCCGCCCGCGCACGAGCAATGTGATATCTTGATAGCGAATGCGGCGTTTTTGCCACACCAAGTCGCCATTCGCGGCTTTGGTTTGGCCATCATATAAAATCGCGTCTGGATCATTGACCAAGGCTTGAATTTTAGCAATCACCAAATTGGCTTGGCGGGTGGCTTTATCCAAGTTCTCAACGTCTGGGTCGGCGTCCTCATCATCAGCTTCTGGTTCGCTGTCAGCGTCAGCCACATTCAACAACAATTCCGTAGCAGGCGCGAAATCTTCAGGTGCATTAAAGGTGGCGCGCTTGAGTTGCGCGTCTTGGTCATAAGCCATGTCCCCGACAGCCGGATCCATGATCTGCGAAAAAATCAAATTGGTAAAATCCAACACATTGCGACTGGAGCGGAAGTTCTCGGCTAAGACCAAACGCTCGCCATCACTGTCTGCAACACCGAAGCGGCGGTACTTCGCCAAAAATAGCCGCGGATCCGCCAAGCGAAACCCGTAAATGCTCTGCTTGATATCCCCGACCATAAAGCGATTGCCAGGCGTTGTTTGAGAAACTGCTTCGAGCAAACTTTCTTGAAGCAAGTTGATGTCTTGGTACTCATCGACAAACACTTGATCAAAGCTGGCTTTAAAGTTCTCTGCGATCGCAACGCCTGTTTGCGGATCATCGGTGTGCAAAATATCTAACGCATGATGGGCAATATCATTGAAATCTTGCACATGGCGCGCCTGTTTTTCCGTCGCAAAGGCCAAGGTGAATTCTTGACACACGGCACTTAACGTCTGCATCAGTGGATATGTTGCCGTCAATGCTTCAGTGAGGTCTTTAGGCGCAATTTGCACCATGGTCAGCGCGTTGGCTTGAAACGCTTTTTTCACGGCGTTGGCGGCATCGACGGTTTGCTTTTTGATTTCTTTGGCCACTTCATCTTTGGTTCGACGGCCTTTGCGCCAGTCTGGCCAAGGCAAGCTGTTGAGCAAACTTTGGGCACTGGCATAATCTTGGGTGTCCAATTGCGCCGCTTGATCTAATGCTGTCAACACATTTTGCAACTGAGCGCCTGCGTCGGCTAAAGCGTTATCGGCAGGATCAAGCGCTGAAAGTAACCCTTGCAAACTGTCATGGGCTTGGCGCAATTGTTCGGCTAAGCGCGGCCAAACTTGTTGGTTGAACCACACATCGAAATGTTCTGGGGCATAAGCATCGGCAATTTCAGTCAACCATTGGTGTGGCGTCGGGGTGGTATTGGCATAATCCACTAACGAAAAGACGGCGTCGGCAAGCCCGGAATCATCGGTGCCAGTGCTGAAATTATCCGCCAACGCTTCAAAGTCGGCGGCATGCTCCCCGGCAAGTTCAGCTTCCACCAAGTCGCTCCACACAGATTCGGCCAGCAATTGCCGCTCAACGGGGTCACTTAAAATGCGAAAGCCTGGTTCCAAATCGATGGCATAATAGTACTGTTGCACCACTTGTTGACAAAACGCATCCAACGTCATGATCGGGGCACTGTTGGCTAAGGCTTGCTGGGTGCCGAGATGCCGGCGAATTTTTGGGTCTGTTTCCGCTGCGAAAGCTTGTTTGAGCTTTGTTTGAATCTTGAGTTTCATGTCGCTGGTTGCGGCATTGGTGAAGGTCACGATCAACATCCGCGACAATTCGCCGCCGGCTTTTAACTGGTGCAAAATGCGCTCAACTAAGACGGTGGTTTTCCCGGAGCCCGCAGAAGCGGATACCAGCACATCATGGCCACCATGCAAAATGGCTTTGGTTTGATTTTCAGTATATTTAGGCATGGTCTTCAGCTTCCTTTCGCATATTGGCCATGATCGTTGGCACGTCTAAGGAGTCGACATGGTGATAACGGTCGTGTTCTGTTGCGGGGTCAAACAACATGATGGCTTGATAGTCGGATTGGGTGATCACCGTGGCTTCAGATTTAAACTGCAATGGTGCTAGCGCAATATTGCCCGCTAAGATCTGTTGTGCGGCATGAATGATCGACTGACGATTGTGATTTAAATATAATGCTAACGCATCTTGAGAAATGGCATGTGTGCGCGCAGAAAATTCGCCGTTTTTCTTGGTGCCGATTTGCACGATATTGCTGGTGAATCCGGCATCGCCTAAACCAGCGTCGAATTGTTTCGCTAAGTTCAAGGCTTGGTCTTGATCATCTGGCAAGACTAATAAGCCTTGCAGTTTGTAGGCTTTTTGATGCGCGATTTGTAATTTGTCTGGATTTTGATCATAAGCGACCGGCTTTTTGTGCATGTGCATATAAAGCGCGCCGGCAGGTTTGTTGGCGACGCCTTTTTCATCGAGATCATTTTCCACCGCATCGATATACGTCAGCATTTGCATCGCTACGCCATAATAAGCTTCCAGTGGCGTGAACACGTGCTTGCTGGATTTGTAGTCGATCACCAAGAAATATTCGTCGCCATTTAAGTTGACCGTGTCTAAGCGATCGATTTTCCCGCGCACTGAGACTTGGCGCTGATTGCCGATCGGTAAGACGATTGGGGCGAGTTGTTG
>CAKRHU010000016.1 GCA_934339215.1 uncultured Lacticaseibacillus sp. | reverse complement strand
ATCTTTGTTACGCAAGTAGCGTAATAAGTTACGACGTTGGCCGATTTTCTTCATCAAACCAACATATGAATGATGGTCTTTATGATGAACATCCAAGTGATCGTTTAATGCTAAGATGTCAGCAGTCAAAACCGCGATTTGGACTTCTGGTGAGCCAGTGTCGCCTTCGTGACGTGCGAACTTAGCGATGATTTCGTTCTTTTGTGTTTGTGAAATAGCCATGAGTTATTTCCACCTTTCAAATATAATTGCCTGAGACTGAGAATTGCGCGGTGAACCGCAAAGCTAAGTGACAGGTTCAAAAGTACTCGTTAACTTTACAAGACTCATGCGGAAAATGCAAGTTTTTTCCCTTTTACCTTTTTGGGAAAATTTGCTATCAAGCAATTTTCCTTTACGGTTTTTATTGCAATGCTTTCTAGGCTTAGGTATAATGTTTGCTGTTGAAGCAAAAACCATGGTATCAACTAATAAACTCCGGAGGTGAACCTCATGCCACAAATCAAATCTGCTATCAAGCGTGTGAAGACTCAAGAAGCTTCACGCCAAGCTAACGCAGCGCAATCCAGCGCTTTGCGTAGCACGATCAAGAAGTTCAAGGCTGCTCAAGCAGCTGGTGCGGACAACGCTGCTGACTTATTAAAGGATGCAACTCGCGCCATTGATAAAGCCGAAACTAAAGGCTTGATCCACAAGAACAAAGCCGGCCGCGATAAGAGCCGTCTTTCTGCATTACTGAACAAGTAATCGCGATGCTTCGCTTCGGCGGAGCTTTTTTTGTCCAGTGGTTTTCAAAACGGGTTTAGCACCAAGGATAGCCTAGCGTGAGGCTTTGAGACGCTCTTTGTCTCGAAGTCGCATGCGTAGCTATTCGTAGGTGCGTTGTTTTGAAAACCACGACGCTGTGCCCAGAGTTTTGAAAAACGGGTTTAGTCGATCAGACTACCTAGACTGAGGCGTTGAGTCCGATTTTGACGCGACGTCTCAGTCGTAGCTAACTGCGTCGACGTTGCTTTTCAAAACGCGACGATGATCCAAATCAAAAATGCGACCTCACCTTTTCTGTGAAGTCGCATTTTTAATTGCGCTTGGCCGCATATTGTAAAACAAACAACTCAAACGCCAATTCTTTATTCACTTGACCCGTCTTCATCCCCGCTTCAGTATCCACTAAGCCCAGATATGCCTGACGCAAGGCAGTTGGATTCAGCCGTTCAGCACTGCGCCAAGCCAACTTCACCCGGTATGGATGAACTTTTAGTGTTTGCGCGACACTGCCTTGAGAATAGCCTTTGTTGGCCAAGATCTTGACTTGTAACAGTAATCGGAATTGACTGATCAACAAGGAATTTAAGCGGATCGGTTCTTCTTTTTGCAGTAAAAGATCGCGATAAATACTGAGGGCTTCCGTTACATTCCTCGCTAACACCGCACTGACCAAATCAAAAACACGGTCAGATAACTGCTTAGGCACCAGTTGTGACACCGCCGAAGCATCCAAAGTAGCGCCATTAGCGGCATATAACGACAATTTCGGCAATTGCGCCATCATCACAGAATAATTCGCATTGCTACGCTGTGCCAAAGTCGCGATGCCATCTGGCGTGACGTTGATTTTTTGTTGGCGTAACGCATTAGTGACCGCAGTTTTTGCCGCACGTTCATCAAGTGGCGCCAAGTCAACGACCACCGCTGATTTTTTCAGCGCCTTCGTCAAACGTTTGCGTTCATCGAGCTTAGCATAAGATGCGACTAATACCATGATCGTCGAATCCACCGGTGCTTTAAAATAAGCTGTCAGCGCATCGAGATCGTGGACGATTTTGCTGGTCGCTTTCTCCCCGGTGAGAAAATAAGGATCTTGAATCACCACTTCGCGATAATCCCCAAAAAACGGCGGCGAAGCGGCATCATCAAGCGCCACAGCAACCGGGGTTTGTCGCATGTCATAAGTCGCGAAATTCATGGTTGCTTCTGACTCAGGGATCAACGCTTTTAGAGCGTCAAGGGCTTGTTGTTGCAATGCGGATTCAGTCCCTAATAAAACCACCAATGGCGGCTTATTTTTCGTCAAGCTTTGCAAAAATTCAGGGACTCGCATAGATTACTCCTTTAAAAATTGATGTAGTTGCGCATTTTCAATCCAAAGCATCCCACTGGTTGCCGTGTTATACCAAGGATCACCCGCCGCTTCCAATGTTGCGATGGTTTGCGGCGTCGGGTGCCCATAGCGATTGTTCACGCCGGCTGAAATTAAAGCCGCTTTGAGATGCCATTGATCGATAAAGGCTGGACTTGAGCTGGTGCTAGAGCCATGATGGCCGACTTTTAAATAGTCGACGGCTAAATGTTGCGGGATTAATTCGCGAGATTCCACCCCTGCATCCGCATCACCAGTCAACAGCCAATTGCTGTTATCTATCTTACCATATAGCACGATCGAATCTGCGTTTTTCTCCGTGGCATCGGTGGATTTTGGCGCCACCACCTGCATTGAAATCAAGCCAGCATGAACGGTATCGCCAGCTAAAACTGTGCGCCACTGGTTGACCTGTCCCTGCGCCGCTTTTTGAATCACGGGTTGATCAATCGCTAATGGCGTTGAGATCATCATATTCACAGGGATTTGCTCGGTCAAAACTGCTGCATCTCCAACATGATCTGCATCGGCATGGGTCAACACCAAGGTGTCCAAGTGCGAATACCCGCGCGCATACAAATAATTGAGGATCACGCGCAATGCAGGCGGGTTGGTACTGGTGCCAAAAATTCGTCCGCCAGTGTCCACCAACATCGTGCCCGACTTGTTGGCCCCTTCGATCAAAATTGCATCGCCTTGGCCCACATCAAACACGATCACCCGCGTTTGGGGATGCCAATTCGCCGCGACATAAGCCACTGCTAACCACACGATAAAATATCTGAGTCGATGTTGCGCGGTGCTGATCAAAAAAATGACCGCCCCGATGATCGCCAAGGTTCCAGGCACTGCCCCAAACACGACCAATCCCGGTAAACTTGCTAATCCAGTGAGCCCTTTTTCACCTTGAGTCAACGCCCACTCTAAGCCATTGGTCAAACCAGTTTGAGGAAAAATTATCACAAAGACCAACAACGGCATCACCGCTAATTCAAAAACCGGCATCAACAACCAATTAAACCACCCGCTTAACAAATGAATGCGATAAGTTTGCGCTACCACCACCGGCAAACTGGTGCCAACTAAACGCCAAGCCAATTGCCAGGCTGGCATTTCTGGTAACAACATCAACACACCAGTCAGCAAATAGGTCAATTGCCCACCAAACGTATGCAACACCAAGGGTCGCCACAATAAATTGCCTGCCAGTACGATGCTGAAAACGTCAAAAGTCCCTAAATTCAAATGCAAGCGACTGTTCAAACTCAAACCCACTCGCATCCACACTGCTCGCAAAATGCCAGCACCTGGCGGAATCAAGATCAACAGTGCCGGCAAGCTAAAAATCAGCGCCCAATCGATTGCTTCTTTGGGGATCCGCAGGCGGTCGCTTAACCAATACACAGCGCCGATCAAGGCAAATAAATGTAAGCCTGAAACCGAAAATAAATGAAAAATCCCCAGCGCAATAAACGTTTGCCGCATGCCATCTGCATCCCCATCGACTTGTCCTAATAACAGGCCTTTGGCATAACGGCTGACATGTGCAGGCAAGGACTCAATTCGGCGGAGCAACCAGGCACGCACCCCGTATAACCATTCGCTTAAATTTTGAGCGGGCCGGATTCGCCAAACCAGTGGCTCAGTCGGTTGTTGATAGGCTTGATGCGCTTGCGCCCAAGCATAATTGGCATAATCAAATTCATATTCATTGCGCGCACCTGACAAGCGAATAGGCATTTTCTTGACGGTGACACTCACAGGCTCATGTAACTGGCGCAATTGATCTGCGACTGTTTCTGACACATTCGCACTACCACTGGTGGGGACCCCATTTGCAGCAGTGCCAAAATAACGCACGAACGTTCCAGTGATTGTCCAGCTGGTCGGCATCACGAGAATTTGACCTTGGGGGAGCGGCGGCGTCTTTTGCAACTGTTGCTCATGATAACCGACTAACGCACCGCCAACCAATGGAACCAATAACCACCAGCCCAATAAACGCCGAGTTTTGTATAAGGTCCAGCTCACCAAGATAACACCCACCCAAGCTGCCCCAACAAAAAACAAGATACCGGCTAAAAATGCCGCAGTTAGCGGCCACACGCGCCCATTCATGGCCCCACCGTGATAAAAGGTGCCAGTTTCTCAAAGGTTTTGTCGCCAATGCCAGAGACAGATTTTAAATCATCGATCGACTGAAAACCGCCGTTGGCATCGCGATAGGCGATGATGTCTTCGGCTTTCTTCGGCCCCACGCCACTTAACGTTTGCAATTCTTCGCTGGTTGCCGTGTTGAGATTCACCAAGTCACCACTGGTATTCGTGCTTCCAGTCACGCCCCCACTACTAGCAGTTTGTGGGGTTCTTGACGCATCAGTTGGCGTTGCTCCTTTGATTGGAATCAACAAACTTTCTTGATCATGCGCCACTGCCGCTAAATTGATGGTTGACGCATCTGCGTTGCTTGCTAATCCGCCGGCGGCTTTAACGATCGCATCCCAGCGCGTGGTACTACCATCGACTGGATACAAACCGGGATGGGCCACTGCCCCTTTGATTTCGACATAGCCCGCTTGTGGGATACTGCTTGCACTCGATGAGTTGCTACTGGCACTGCTACTGACGACGATACTGCCAGATTCAGCCACCGGTGCCAAGTCATTGGCAGCAGGCGCACTTTGCCCTTGCCACCAAATAAACCCCAGGCCACCTAGCGCTAGGACAGCGATCACGCCGTATTGTTTGACCCAAATTTTGAATTGTTCCATGCCCAAACCCTCCTTACTAATAAATTTTGCAATTTAAAGGGGATTTGATACTTCACTCATCAAAATTTAATCAAAAAATCACCTGATCGAGAATTTCTCAATCAAGTGATTTTAACTTAACGCGTGCGCAAGTAGTCTAACGCGTCTTGCAAGGTATGCACTGGCACAATTTTCATCGTGCTGTGCAACTGCTTGGCGGTTTTTTTGGCGACAGCATAATTATTTTGATAGCTCGGGTCGAGTTTCAATATTTTTTTCGTGGCAGCGTCGTTTGGCGCAAAGAACACTTTGGCATGTTCTTGATTGGCCATATAAACTTTCTTGTCGATGCCACCAATTTGACCGACCGTGCCATCAGCATCGATGGTCCCAGTCCCGGCAATATTTTGACCGCGGCGCCAGTTCGAATGCGTGATCTGCGTGTAAGTTTGCACGGCAAACATCAAACCAGCGCTCGGTCCGCCGATTGATCCCGCATCAATGGTCACTTTCGGCTTCGTGGTGGTTTTCGTGTTTTCTGTCAAAGTAATGCCGATCCCGGCTTTCTTTGAACCAGGTAGTTGCATCAGCGTTCCCGTCGCATGATGGGTTTTGCCTTTGTGCAAATAAGTCAACGTGATCGAAGACCCGACTTGACGCTGTTGAATCGCCTTGACATAAGCGTCTGCGGTGGTGTAATGCTTGCCATCCAATTGGGTGATGGTGTCGCCTAAGGCCAGCTTCCCGGCAAAAGGCGAATGTTTCAGCACACTCATGACATAAATGCCTAAGTGATCGATGGTGTAAGGCTTTTTGGCAGCTTTGAAGGCAGCAGCGATCGCATTATCGGCAGCAGATTTGATGTAGTAGCGCTGCAAGGCATCATATTCTGCGCTGGAATCATCCCCCATTAAGTCGCTTTGGGCATCGACTTCAGCATAAGGTTGCAACTTGCCCCACAATAACACTGCCGGACTCGCTGGCCCGACAATACCAACTGTAGTCAACATGTAACTGCCTTTGGCGGTATCTTTTATGCCGGCGACTTTCACATACGGTTTCAGCGATTCAGCCGAGCCTGGCACTTCAACGTATTTGCCTGTCGGCCATAAAAACAGCCAAGCCAGCGCGACGATTGCCAAGCCAATGACAGCCCACCAACGTTTACGCATGATGATCCCCACCAAACTTTTCGCTCAAAGCTTGCGCGATATTTGCTGGCACCAGTTTTGACACATCCGCCCCAAAACTCGCCACTTCTTTGACCATGCTGGAGGACAAATTCCGATACTTAGGATCTGCCAACAAAAACACGGTTTCCACTTGCGGTGCTAATTGGCTGTTGATGGTGGCAACGTCGGCTTCATAGGCGAAGTCTTGCGGACTGCGCAAACCACGGACCATATACTGGGCCCCAAGCGACTGGGCAAAGGCCACGGTCAATTGATGCGGCAAAGCCACAACTTTGACATTTGGCAAGTTTGCCACTGCCGCTTGAATCAACGCTTGTTTTTCATCGGCGCTGAATAACGGGTGCTTTTTGATATTGGTCATACAAGCGATGATCACGTCATCAAATAAACTAGCCGCCCGCGTCACGGTATCCAAATGCCCGTTAGTAAACGGATCAAAACTTCCAGGAAAAATCGCCTTGCGCGTCATTTTGCCACCGCCTTTTGCAAGATCAACACTTGAGCGACGCCATAAGTTTGATGCCGCAAAATGTCATAGCCTGAAATCGCGTCTGGATATTGCAAGCCTAAACCAGTTTCCAGCAAGACGATGCCATCATCGGTTAAGAGATCCAATTCGAGAAAGCTTTGCAATTGATCCAAGACTTCTTGTTTGGCATAAGGCGGATCGGCCATGATCAAATCGAAGTGATGCCCAGCTAAATTGTGCATCGCTTTGTCCACTGGCGCTTTGATCACGGTAAAGCGATCGGCGGCATGGGTTTTTTCCAAGTTTTGGTGAATAGTTTTGATCGCCGCATATTGGCGGTCGACCAATGTCCCATGACTCATCCCGCGAGACACCGCTTCGATGCCTAACGCCCCAGTGCCAGCATACAGATCCAGCACTTCGCCGCCATCAAAGTAAGGGCCGATCATATTAAACATCGACTCTTTGACTTTGTCAGCAGTCGGGCGCGTCAAATTGCCTGGCACAGCTTCCAATTTCAACCCGCGAAAGTCTCCTGTGATCACACGCATTAGGCTTCCTCCTGAGCGGCCTTTTTCAGCCGATTCATCGCCGTATCTTGGTCTGGGCCGTATTCAGTGGCCAGTTCTGGGCGCATCGATACTTCCGTCGACTTTACAAAGCGCAGTTTTTGCAACTTGGCTTGCGTGTCTGCCACTTGATCTTGATCCAGATACAAGTACACATATTTCATTTTTTTTGAGACATACATCACAGTGCCGTAATGGCGCAAGGCACGGATCTGCTTTAAGGAGTAGACCCACACCACTAGCCCGACACGTTTGGTGACTGCCAACATATTCAAGACCACCTTAATCTTTGGCCACTGGTTTCAAAATGGCGAGTAATTCTTGGCTTTGGACCAAGTCGCCTGCTTCGACGTACAAATGCTCGATGCGGCCAGTAAATGGCGCATGCACCGTCGTTTCCATCTTCATCGCTTCAGTGACAAACAAGTCGTCACCTTCATGAACCGTTTGCCCACTAACAACTGCGATGGACACAATGCGACCACCCATTGGCGCGCCGATTTGGTTCTTGTTGGTCGGCTCTGCCAATTGATGCGCAGATGTGGAGTGTTGACTCTTCGCATCTTGGACTTGCGTTTCTTGTTTTTGCCCATTGATGGTGAAATACAAGGTCCGCAAGCCATTGGCATCAGGTTCACCGACAGCATCTAAGCGCATGATATACATGATCCCAGGACGGACTGCCACATGAATGGTTTCACCTAAGCGCATCCCTTGGAAGTACGTTGGGGAATCCAACGTCGTCACTGGTCCGTATTTGGTATGGTCTGCCAAGTATTGGTTGAAGACTTCAGGATACAAAATCGCTGACAACACATCTTCTTCAGATGGTTTTGCCAAACCGCCTTTGATCAGATCCGCTTTGACGGCTTCAAAATCCACTGGTAAAGCCTTGGAACCAGGCCGCACTGTCAATGGCTTTTGGCCTTTGAGGATTTTATCTTGCAATGGTTGTGGAAAGCCGCCAGCAGGTTGGCCTAAATCGCCTTTAAAGAAGCTGACCACAGATTCTGGGAAGTCGATGGTTTCACCGTGATCCAAGACATCTGCTGGGGTCAATTTGTTTTGTAACATGAACAATGCCATGTCGCCGACCACTTTAGAACTTGGGGTCACTTTAACGATATCGCCGAATAAGTCGTTGACTTGTTGATACATTTGCTTAACCGCACCAAAGTCCGATAAGCCCATGGATTTGGCTTGTTGTTGCAAGTTGGAGTATTGCCCCCCTGGCATTTGCACGGTGTAAATATCCGTTAAAGGACCAGAAACGCCATTTGAAAAGTCAGCATAATATGGGCGAATGCTTTGGAAATAAGAATCCAGCTTTTGCGCGTGATCGATGTCGACCTCTGGCTGACGATCGTTGTGAGCCAAGGCGTAATACAAAGATTCCATGGAAGGTTGACTGGTCGTCCCAGAAAAGGCAGACTGCGCCACATCCACAATGTCCACGCCAGCATTGACGGCTTGCACATAAGTGGCAATGCCATTGCCAGTGGTATCATGCGTATGCAAATGAATCGGCACATCGACGGCATCTTTCAAAGCAGAAACCAAGGCATAGCCAGCCTCTGGCTTCAGTAACCCAGCCATATCTTTGATTGCTAAAATATCTGCGCCGGCGTTGACCAATTCTTTGGCCAAGTTGACATAGTATGGCAAGTTATACTTCGGATGACTGTCGCCTAAAATATCCCCAGTGTAACAAAGGGTCGCTTCAGCCAATTTGCCAGTTTCTTTGACTGCGTCGATGGAATGGGTCAGTTGTGGCACCCAGTTTAAAGAATCAAAGATCCGAAAGACATCGATCCCATCTTTGGCCGCGGTTTGGATAAATTGACGAATGACGTTATCAGGATAGTTCTGATACCCGACAGCATTACTGCCACGGAACAACATTTGTAATAACGTGTTCGGCATGGCTTTGCGCAATAAGGCCAACCGTTGCCATGGATCTTCTTTCAAAAAGCGATAAGCGACATCAAAGGTCGCCCCGCCCCACATTTCCATGGAGAACAAGTTTGGTAACCCATTAGCCATATCCGGCGCAACGCGTAACATATCCCGCGTGCGCATCCGAGTGGCAAATAAGCTTTGGTGGGCATCACGGAAGGTGGTGTCGGTCAACAAGACTTGTTTGTGGTTTGAAACCCAATCAGTGACCGCTTTGGGCCCTTGGTCTTTCAACAGTTGTGGCAACCCACCGTTAGCGGCAGGCAATTGGACTGGGCCTTTCGGGAATTGTTGTTGATAATGCCAGTCTGGGTAGTATTTTTGTTCGTGACGTTCAACACCTGGGAAGCCGTTGACAGTAATTTCACCGACATAAGCCATCAACTCACCAGAACGCGAACGCACTGGACGCAAGTTGAACAGTTCTGGCGTATTGTCGATAAAGGTCGTCTCTGCAGCCCCTGCTTGGAACGTTGGGTGATCCAACACGTTTTGTAAAAATGGCAAGTTGGTTTTAACGCCGGTGATGCGATATTCCCGCAAAGCCCGTTGCATCTTGCGCACAGCCCCGCCAAAAGTGGCAGAGTGCACCGAAGTTTTAACTAACAGCGAATCAAAATAAGGTGATACCACGGCACCAGCATAAGCATTGCCGACATCCAACCGGACCCCTAAGCCACCAGGTGAACGGTAAGTAGAAATCGTGCCAGTATCAGGCATGAAGTTGTTGGCAGGGTCCTCAGTGGTGATCCGGCATTGAATCGCCGCACCACGGAAGGTAATGTCTTTTTGTTGTGGGAAGTGCAGATCTTTATACAGATCAGCGCCATCAGCCACGCGCAATTGCGATTGGACGATATCCGCATCAGTGATCAATTCGGTAATCGTGTGTTCCACTTGGACGCGCGGGTTGACTTCGATGAAGTAGAAGTTCGACCCCTCAACCAAGAATTCAACCGTCCCGGCGTTTTCGTAGTTTAACGAGCTCATCAACTTCACCGCAGCGTCGCAGATCTGTTGGCGCAATTCGATTGGCAAGCCAATGGCAGGTGCGATTTCGATCACTTTTTGATTGCGGCGTTGCACCGAGCAATCCCGTTCAAATAAGTGGATCAAATGGCCGTGTTGGTCCCCTAAGACTTGCACTTCAATGTGTTTAGCAGACTTGATGTATTTTTCAACATACATCCGGTCGTCGCCAAAGCTGGCTTTGGCTTCGTTGACGGCATTTTGGTAAACTTCGCGCAATTCCGCTTCAGAATGCACGATGCGCATGCCTTTACCACCGCCACCACTGGCGGCTTTGAGCATCACTGGGAAGCCGTGTTTTTGGGTGAATTCAAGAATTTCATCGAAATCCCGCGTCGGTTCAGGTGTCCCGGGAATCGTGGTCAAACCCGCTTTGATGGCAGCAACTTTTGCGGCGACTTTATCGCCAAAAATGTCCAACAATTCAGAACGTGGGCCGACAAACGTTAAGCCTGCCGCACGGACTTTGCGAGCAAATTCTGCATTTTCAGATAATAAGCCGTAGCCGGGATGGATCGCATCGGCACCAGATTCTTTGGCGATGCGAATAATGTCGTCCATATCCAAATAAGCGGCGATCGGCGCTAATCCTGCCCCGACTTGATAAGCTTCTTGGGCTTTGAAGCGATGGATTGCCAATTCGTCTTCTTTGGCAAAGATGCCGACGGTTTTTAAACCGAGTTCTTCAGCCGCGCGGAAAATCCGAATCGCGATTTCCCCACGGTTTGCGACTAACACTTTATGCATGCTTACGCCTCTTTCTTCGCTTTTGCGCGCTGTTGTTGCGCACTAATATTTAACATGATCCCCATGGCAGCACTCAAGACCAACAGACTTGAGCCCCCATAGCTGATAAACGGTAAGGTGACCCCAGTGACTGGGATCAGCCCTAACACTGCGCCGACGTTGAACACGGTTTGGATCAACATCATCGTCGCGATGCCGTATGCGATCAATGCTTGATACGTATGTTTGGCGCGAACGCCGATCAAATAAAAACGCAAGATCAAAAAGAAAATCAAGCCGACGACCACCAGTGCCCCGACCATCCCGAGTTCTTCGGAAATTACGGCCAAGATGAAGTCGGTATACGGTTCTGGCAGATAACCAAGCTTTTGACTCGAGTTGCCAAGACCAACTCCAAAAAAGCCTCCGTGTGCAATGGCAACCAAAGAGTTGACCACTTGATTGCCTTCTAGTTTACGCATCGCAAATGGGTGTACCGCGGCTAATAAGCGCCGCACTTGATAGGACTGCTGCCAAGACTTAGGAAATGAAACATTGCTTAAGACCCAGTAGCCTGCTCCAAGTAAAACAGCTAACAAGCCAGCCCAAGAAACGCCGTAAATCACCTTGATACCGCTAGCGGCTAACATGACCACAGTGATGCCCAAAATAATCGCCGCACCACCAGTGTCAGGTTGAAAAAACACCAGCAAGATACAAAATCCGACCATCAATAAAGGTTGGCTCAAACGTTTAAACGTAAAATCCGGATCCACTAATGTTTTTTGGCGACTGGAAAACATATGCGCCAAATATAAAATCACGGTCATTTTGGCGAGTTCTGTTGGCTGAATATGGATCGGGCCAAGCTGAATCCAAGCCGTGGCACCATTGACTGCCGCACTAGGCCGAAAGTGACTTAAAACCGTCAAATAAATCAACAACCCAAACGTGGCGATCCACATGATCTTTTGAGCCCGCGGGTGCGTGAACACATCCAGTTTGAAGTAATAAAAAAACGCGGCAATCATAAACCCGGCGACGGCAAAAGCAATCTGACGAATCATCACTGAGGTCTCTGCTTGACCATATTGGTTTTGAATCCAATAAGCACTGGCGGAATAAACCATTACCACGCCGATCGCGATCAATATCAAGTATGGGACTAGAATGTAGTAGTCCAAATAACGCAGCTTCTTCACAACCAAATCGCCCTTTCGTGGCAAAGTTGGTTCAATTATATCACATCCCCTTGAAAAATCGCGGACCGCGAGTTGCGGCTGTGAATCCTCATTATTTTACCATTGTTTTCAGTAAATTTCCGCAACTTTAGCGAAGTTGCTGATATTTGTTACAATAAAATCCGAACTCAGTATCTGAGTCAATCGAATATTTCAGTTTAAACGCGAACCAATTTGAACTCAACAGCTTTGATTTCGTCAAAATCCGATTAATCGGCTTGGTGCCGATGCTAAGCCTGTCGGACGGCCATCAAAAACCTGCAAAACAAACTTTTTCAAAAAACATTTTAAAAAGGGGTTGCTTTTTGGTGAGGGAACGATTAAAGTTAGTCTCAACAAATGGCAATGACGAGATAAGTAAAACGCCAAGCGTGCAAAGAGAGTCGACATTTGGTGCAAGTCGATCACGCAAGGCGTTCGAAAATGGTCTTCGAGCCAGTGATTCGGCGAACAAGTTGCAAGCCGTGTCCGGGAGCGCCCGTTAAAGCGCTAAGGTATCCACGTGAATGTGCACGTGCGTACCTGATGAGTGATCG
>CAKRHU010000015.1 GCA_934339215.1 uncultured Lacticaseibacillus sp. | reverse complement strand
TTCCACACCAGTGCCAAACCGCAGACTTGGACGCATCTTTTTCCCGTTGATCAATTGCCAAAAGGTTTTACCCAGCCGACTAGCGGCTTAGCAGAAGCGGCAATGCCATCAGCCCGCGGGTTGGACAAACCTTGGGATTCGGCTAAAAGTTTCAAAACCTTGATCGACGGGTTTATCGTGTCACCGAATGTTGATGTTCATCGCGTGCAAGTGGTGGATACAGACTTCAAGTATTCGGATCACAATCCGGTGAAAATGACCTTCAGTTTGAAGTAAAAAATAGTCGTCGCAAAATATTTGCGGCGGCTATTTCAATGTGAGCGCGAAGTTTGCCAAGGAGCTTTGTGCAAAATCTTCTGCAGATTTCACAGTTTTACCAAAATTATCGATCAAGCCGTGAAATTCTTGGGCATCGCGTAAATCCCACTTATCGACTGCATTCGTGTGCACTTTGAGCTTGGCATAAGTTGAAAAATCCTGCCCTAGCCAACTGAACAATCGGCGACAATAGTTGTCAGCAATAAAGGTCGGCTGATCAAAGACATACAACCGCATCGTATCCGCAGTTTCTTCCCCGATACCTGGCAAAGCTAACAGTTGTTGTCGCAAACGGGACGGTTCCGTCGTTGCGATTAAATCCAAATCATAATTGGCATGACTCAACCAGCTGAACAAGCCGTTGATCGCTCGACTTTTATTGCGGTAAAACCCACTGGGGTGAATCAACGCTTGTAAGTCAGCTTGCGACAGGTCGGCAATGGCTTGGGGATCAAAATTCGTTGCCACTCGTAAATTGTCCAGCGACTGATCGACATTACGCCAGTTGGTGTTTTGCACTAAAATTGCGCCGACTAGGATCTCAAATTTAGAATCTGCCGGCCACCAACCGCTGGGGCCAAGCAGGTCAGCAAGTTCGTGGTACAAAGTGGTTAAATCAAGAGATCGCGTTGTCGACATAATCCGCGAGCTCCTTTCCCGTTTTGCCAGCAGATAAGCCGACGATCAATTTAATGCGGGCTTTTTGACCGTTGAGGCCTTGGCAGAAGGTGACGCCCATTTTAGCGAGTTGGGCACCGCCGCCTTGATAATCATAGAAGCCTTCAGCCACACCGTTGAAGCATCGCGAAACTAACACGACGGGAATATTGCGATCCAACAGGCGTCGTAAGCCTGGTAAAGTTTCTGGTGGCAAGTTCCCAGCCCCTAACGCTTCGATCACCAAGCCTTTGGTGTCAGCTGGTAACGCGTCAAACAAGGTGCTGTCCATGCCAGCGTATGCCTTAAATAGGAAGACGGGCGCCTGCAGGTCATCGATCGGTAGGGCCACTTGGTTGATCAATTCTTGGAAAAAGCGCACGCCAGCTTTAGTGACCAAGCCGATCGGACCAAAAGTGGGCGTCCGAAACGTCGCCACATTAGTCGTGTGGGTTTTGGTGACGAAGCGTGCGGTATGAATTTCATCGTTCATCACCACTAAACAGCCTTTGTTGCGAGCAGCCGGCGTGGCGGCAGTGCGAATCGCCGACACATAATTATAGCTGCCATCAGCGCCGACTTCATTGCTCGAACGCATCGCGCCGGTGACGACGACTGGAATCGTGGCGTCTAACGTTAAGTCCAAAAAATAGGCGGTTTCTTCAAGCGTATCGGTCCCATGCGTGACCACAATGCCATCGATGCCGTCAGCTTCGGCTTGGCGGATACGTTTGGACAATTCCAACATGCGTTGTGGGATCATGTGCGGCGAAGGCAAGTTGAAAAAGTCTTCTGAAGTGACTTCAATGTCTTGGCCGACTAAATCTTGTAAATCCATCAAAGGATTTTGGGCGTTTGGTGAAACGTCGCCGTTTTCGTCTTGGCTCATCGCAATGGTACCACCAGTATGCAAAGCTAAAATATGCGTCATGAGACCCCTTCTTTCAAAAAATAAGTGTATCAGAAAAAGTGGTATAAAAAAACACTTCGCAGCTGGAAGTGTTATTTAAGGGAAGCTTTCGCAAGCGAAAGCGGTATTGCGGTTTGGTTACTAATGGTACTATACGCCGCAATCGTTAAATTCAATGTTGCGCGCAGTAGCAAAGCTAAAATAATTTCGTGTGAGAGATTTAACGTAGCTCTCATAAAATGTGATTTTATTTAAAGTTTTACTAAACTGATCACGCCAGCGAAACGCTAATATTTTTATTTCCGAACGTATTGGAAATATTTATCCCACTTTTTACCAAGAATATCGGATATTATCACTATTGAAATTTAAAACGTTTGGGTTATGATAGATGGCGTACTACAAAAATCTAAGGAGTAGAACTTGTTGCGTTAAGTGCTAGTGGAACGGAATGTGAACACTAGACGAAAGCAATTGCTGCGGTAACAAGTTCGCATTCGCCAAGTAGTTTGGCGAGCAGTGTGCGCGCCACTGCTGGCTAGACTCGGCGTCTCCGCAAAGGGGATAGTCTATATGCAATTATCATTCAGCTCGCCTAAGCTGACGACCAAAACCTGGGTCAGCTTAGCCATGTTTATGGCCATGGATCTCGTGTTGCGCCGCTTTAGTTTCGGGACCAGTTTCGTCAAATTGGGGCCAGCGTTTATCGCCACAATTTTAATGGCGTACTACTTGGGCCCATGGATCGCCGCAGTTGGCGCGGCGTTATGTGATCAGATCAATGTCTTGATTTTTTCACCAGGGGTCAATTTCTTAGGCTTTACGTTGACCGCCGTTGTTGCCGCGATCATTTACGGGTTGTTTTTCTCCCAAAGGCCTGTGCGCTTGTGGCGCGTGGCGGTGGCAGTGCTAGCAGTCACGCTGTTGTGCAACGTTTTGATGAACACCTTGTGGCTACAGATGATGGGTACGCCTTGGCAAGGGATCATCGTGGTGCGCTTGATCAAGGATGCCATAGTGTATCCGATTCAAGTCGCCGTGTCTTACGCGGTGCTTAAAGGGGTTGCGCGGGTCAAACCGACATTATAAACGAAATGAAAGTCGTCGCAAGGCGGCTTTTTGCGTGGAAAAAACGCGTTGATGCAGGATTTTCATCTCGTGCTACCAGCGTCGCTTTGAAAACCGTCCGCAGCCACTGCCAGCGCCCGCGCACATTTGCAGAAAAATGTTATAATAGCAGGATAAAATCTTTCGGAGGCAGACATGTATTTATTAGCTCTTGATACGTCTAATCAAACCATGAGTGTTGCGGTGATGCACGACCAAACGCTTTTAGCTGAAACGACGATCAATCACAAAAAAACGCACAGCGAACAACTGCTGCCAACGATTCAAAACTTGCTGAAACAATCCGCTTTACAAATCGATCAAATCGACCGCATCGTGGTGGCAGCAGGTCCTGGCTCATACACTGGGATCCGCATTGCCGTTACCACTGGCAAAACCTTGGCTTACACCTTAAATAAGGAATTAGTCGGCGTGTCCAGTTTGGCGGCTTTGGCAGCTGGCGTCACCGATACCCAAGCCTTGATCGTGCCGCTGATGGATGCTCGGCGGCAAAATGTTTTTGCCGGCGTGTATCAATGGGTGAATGGCGAGTTGATCAATGTGGTGCAAGATTCCCATTTGCCTTTGACCCAATTATTAGAAGAAGTGCGCGTCTTGCGCCAACCAGCGGTATTTGTCGGCGCCGACGTGGAAAAATTTGCTGACGAGATCCGCTCAACGTTAGGGTCAAAAGCCAACTTGGCGGATCCATTGCGCGCTTATCCGCGCGCTAGCCGCATTGCGCTTTTGGGGATGCACGCCAAGCCGGTATCCGTATTTGATTTTGTCCCGACGTATTTGCGTGTGACGGAAGCCGAACGCAACTGGTTAAAGACCCATTCAGATGAAGGACATGAGCCTTATGTTGAGAAAGTTTAAAGACTGGTTTGAAAACAATCCGCCAGAAAGCCTGGCATTTACTGAAGAAGTCGCTGTGATTCATAATCGCGAATTTACCTTGCGACGCATGAACAACGGCGACATTGATGCGGCTTTAGCCATCGAGCGCGCGGTATACAATGATACGCCTTGGGATCGAGTGGCTTTTTTATCCGAATTGCACAAGCGCCAACACAGCTTGTATTTGGTGTTGACCTTGCCTAATGACGGGTTAGTGGTGGCGTTTATCGGCTGTATGTTTGCCAAAAATGAAGCGCATATCACTAACATTGCAGTGGATCCTAACTTGCAACATCAAGGCTTGGGGCGGTATCTCATGCAATGGATGATCGAAAAAGCCCGAGATTTTGGCAGTGATCAGTTGACCCTTGAAGTGCGCACCGACAATGCCATCGCCCAAGCCCTGTATCATGAACTCGGTTTTCACGATGGTCGCATCAAAAAAGGGTATTACGTTGCGCATCACGAAGACGCCATGGATATGTGGCGAGCGTTGAACGAGGAATAAGGAGAACATGTTGAGTCAACCAGAATTGATTTTAGCGTTTGAAAGTAGCTGTGATGAAACCAGTGTGGCCGTGATCAAAAATGGCGACACCATTTTAAGCAACATCATTGCCACTCAAATCAACTCGCATAAACGCTTTGGCGGCGTGGTGCCAGAAGTGGCCAGCCGTCATCATGTGGAACAAATCACGGAAGTCATCGATTTGGCCATGAAAGAAGCCAAGGTCACTTATGAAGATCTCGATGCGGTGGCGGTGACTTACGGGCCTGGCTTGATCGGGTCCTTATTGATCGGGGTGACTGCGGCTAAGACTGTGGCCTTTGCACATAACTTGCCATTATTGCCGATCAATCATATCGCTGGTCACATTTACGCCGCGCAATTGGTGAAGCCTTTGGTTTACCCCTTGTTGGCCTTAGTGGTTTCAGGTGGGCACACGGAATTGGTTTATATGCAAGCGGCGGGTGATTTCAAGATCATCGGCGATACGCGCGATGATGCGGCCGGTGAAGCTTACGATAAAATCGGTCGGGTCTTAGGGATCAATTATCCTGCTGGCAAAGAAGTCGACCGTTTGGCGCACTTAGGCCAAGATACGTTTAACTTCCCGCGGGCGATGGATGATTCTGAAGACTTGGACTTCAGTTTCTCAGGCTTGAAGTCTGCTTTCATCAATACGGTGCATCACGCCGATCAAATTCATGAAACGTTGAGTCGCGAAGATTTGGCGACGAGTTTTCAAGCGGCAGTGGTGGATGTGTTGACGCATAAAACCTTGCGCGCGTTGCATGATCATCCCGTCTCACAACTGGTGGTTGCGGGTGGTGTGGCGGCTAACCAAGGCTTGAAAGAACGCTTGACCAAAGAATTGGCCAACACAGGTATCGATTTGATCGTGCCACCGTTGCGCTTATGTGGCGATAATGCCGCGATGATCGGGGCTGCCGCGCATGTCGCATTGGCCAAAAAGCAATTCGGCAGTTTGGATCTCAGCGCCGATCCTGGTTTGGATTTCGATCACGCATAAGGAGTCAGTATGATTCAAGCAATTGCGACGGATTTGGATAGTACCTTCATGCATCATGGTATGACCATTGCCCCATTGAACACGCAAGTGGTCCGCCAAGCAGTGGATCACGGGATTCATTTTGTGGTGGCATCAGGGCGTCAAGCCCCGGCCATCGGTCAAGTCATGGCTAAAGTAGGCGTGACTGGAGCCAAAGTGTGTTTAAATGGCAGTTATGTTGAAGACGAACAAGGCCAAGTGTTAGTCGCCAGTGCCTTGCCGCATGAACGGATCAGTCAATTATTCAAATTGGCTCAAGCCGGGCATACGAATCTGATGCTTTATCGTAAAAAAGGCGTTTTTCGCTATGATGTGACCAATTCCTTGCTGTGGCACGCCGCTTTTTTGATGCACGGCAAAGGCTATAACCACTTATTTAAAACTGAATCCCGCATGATGAAGTTGTTGGCGACAGATGAGGTGTATAAAGTCGGCTTCAATCATCCCGATCATGCGGTTTTGGAGAAAATCCATGAGCAACTGGTGGATGAACCGGTATCGATGGCTTGGGCATCAGCCAATTTCTTGGAAATTACCAATCTCGGCGTCACGAAATTGTCAGGGTTAAAAGCTTTAGCCGCAACTTGGCATGAGGATGTACAAGATTTCGTCGCGTTTGGCGATTATGAAAATGATCTGGCCATGCTTGAAGGCGTGGGGATGGGGGTTGCGATGAGCAACGCGATCCCTGAAGTGAAACAAGTCGCTGATGCGATCGTGGATAATCATGATCACGCTGGCGTTGGCCGGAGTTTACAAGCCTTATTAGCGCATTAGCTGACCTCAAAAAGGCGCCACCCGATTTTTAGTCGCGTGACGCCTTTTGTGTTATTCAAATGCTTCCAGTTGCAGTGAGGCTTCTTCCCAAGCATCCTCTGCTTCAGATGCTTTTTGGTTTAAGGCATCGAGTTGCGTTTGCAGGTCTTGCATTTTGACATAGTCGCTGAGGACTTCTGGCGCGGTCATTTGCTCTTGCAAGTCGGACACTTGTTGATCCAAGCTCTCCATTTGTTCTTCCAGCTTGGCCACTTCGCGTTCAAGCTTGCGTTGGGCGCGTTGTTGGTCTTTGGATTGCTGATAATTCTTGGCGGCAGTTGGGGCTTCAACGGTTTCTGGTTGCGCTGCGGCTTGCGCTTCTGCGCGTTCGGCTTCTTTTTCAAGGAGTTTTTCTTGGTAATAATCCCAGTTGCCTAAGAACATGGTGCCGCCAGTTGGTTCGATTTCCACGATGCTGGTGGCGAGTTCGTTAATGAAGTACCGGTCATGTGAGACAAATAACACGGTGCCTTCAAAGTCCGCCAAGGCAGATTCCAGAACTTCTTTGGAGTTGATGTCCAAATGGTTGGTCGGTTCATCCAACACCAAAAAGTTATCGTGTTTTAAGGATAACTTGGTTAATTCCAAGCGCGCTTTTTGACCACCGGAAAGATCAGCGACTGTTTTGGTGATGTCATCGGCGTCAAACAAGAAGGCGGCGAGGGCTGAACGCACCGCTTGTTCCGGCATGGTCGGGTGATCATCCCAAATTTCATCGAGGACGGATTTGTTCCAATGAAGTTGATGTTGGTCCTGATCGTAGTAGCCAGTCGTGACGTTGGTGCCAAATTGCGCTTGGCCTTTGAGAAATGGAATTTGACCTAAGACAGATTTCAACAAGGTAGATTTGCCGACCCCATTTTGGCCGATGATGGCAATGCGGTCGCCTTTGTTGACTTGGAAGTTGATCGGGCCAGCCATCGGCTCGTCTGCTTCATAGCCGACGGTGGCATCGTGGACTTTTAGGACTTCATTGCCGCTGGTGGTTTCTGGGGTAAAGCGGAAGTGGACGGTTTTTTCGCGGCCTTGCGGTTTGGCGAGGACGTCCATTTTCTCCAGTTGTTTGCGCCGGGCTTGGGCTTGCTTGGTGGAAGAAGCCCGGACAATGTTTTTGTCGACGAAATCTTGCAACTTGTGAATTTCTTCTTGTTGCTTTTCGTAGGCTTTCCAAGCTAAGGCTAAGTTGTCGGCTTTTTGCTTCAAGTAGCCAGAGTAGTTGGTTTTGTAGTGGATCGACTTAAAAGGCGTCAGTTCGTAAAGTTCTGTGACCACATGATCCAAGAAATATTGGTCATGGCTGACGGTTAAAATCGCGCCAGAATATGTTTTCAAGTAACCTTCTAACCACGTCAAGGTATCGATGTCCAAGTGGTTCGTCGGTTCATCCAAAATGATCAAGTCATGATGTTCCAACAATAACTTGGCTAAAGCTAAGCGCGAGCGTTCGCCACCAGACAAATTGCCGATCGGCTTGTCATAAGTGGTGTCGTCAAATTGAAATCCGTGTAAAACCGAGCGGATCTCGGCTTGATAGCCGTAGCCGTTTTGGGCTTGGAAGTCGTGTTGAATTTGATCGTATTGGCGCATGACTTGATCGTATTGGTCTTGATCTTCAGCAAGCTTGGGATCGGCAATTTGCGCTTCAAGGTCGTGCATGTGCTTTTCCATAGCGATCAATGGTTCAAAAATCGTCAACATTTCCGCAAAAATGGTGCGGTTAGAGTCGAGTCCTGAGTCCTGGGCCAAATAGCCGATGGACATATTTTTGCTGGTGGTAACTTGGCCATAGTCTGGTGGGTTGATCCCAGCAAGGATCTCCAGCAAAGTGGTTTTGCCGATACCGTTGGGGCCGACTAAGCCGACGCGAGATCCGGTTTGCACTTCGAGGTTGATCCCAGTAAACAAGTCGTTACCGTCAAAGGTCCGCCCGACTTGTTGAGCCTGCATAATGATCACAGTGATTACATCCTTTTCTTCAATGTTCTTGGTAACAATATAACACATTCAATGGTGCTGTTTTATTGGTGGTTGTGAATTTTTTTGCGCAAAGGGCGTGATTTACTTGCGTTACTTGCGCAAAGCGGTTACTATCGAATGGAAAGCATGAACGCTGATTCACAAAAGTTTCGCGCAATGCTGAACAAATCCTCAGGAGGTACAGCACCAATGGCAGAAACGATCATTCCAAAAGCGACCGCAAAACGTCTACCCTTATATTACCGGTATTTGACGTTTTTAGCGAATTCAGGTACCACCAAAGTCAGCTCAACTGAGTTGTCAGAGGCAGTGAAGGTGGACAGTGCCACGATCCGCCGCGATTTTTCATATTTTGGCGCCTTAGGCAAACGGGGTTATGGTTATGACGTTCAGTCATTGATCACCTTCTTCAAAAAGATCTTGAATCAAGATCGCTTGACCAATGTGGCGCTGGTTGGGGTCGGGAATCTCGGCCACGCGTTGTTGAACTACAACTTCCGCCAAGCCAACAATATTCGGATTTCCGCTGGGTTTGATGTCAATCCAGAAATCGCTGGTACCATTCAAAGTAGCGTGCCGATCTATCCGATGACGGAATTAGTCAAGCAACTCAAAGAGCAACAAATTGAAATCGTGATCTTAACGGTGCCGACTGATGCCGCCCAAGCCATCACTGATGAATTGGTGAAAGCCGGTATTAAAGGGATCATGAACTTCACGCCACTGCGCATTTCCGTGCCAAATTACGTCCGCGTGCAAAATGTTGATTTGGCCACTGAATTGCAAACCTTGATTTATTTCTTGGAACATTACGGCCCAACGCTGCAAGAAACAGACGAACAATAAGCGTAAAGTCAAGTGCCGACCGTAAATCGCGGTTTGGAGCTTGGCTTTTTTGATGAAATCACTTATTGGTGTAAGAATGAGCAAACAAAATAGGCTAATTGTTCAAGGATTATTATCGACTCGACAGGCTGTGTGATGATCACTCATTTTGTGCAACCAAATTTAACCTGTGGCGATGAGTGGTACAGAAAACGCAATGTTGTATTAAGTGACATGGATTTTCGAACATCATCGGCGCAAGTAGTCGTGAACTTGATCGATCGCCAGGTATCGATTCACAAACTTAGGCCACCAAAAAACCAAGCGCAACAGTTGCGCTTGGTTTTTTGATCAGGATCGTTAGAGATCTGGATTATAAATCGTGTAGGTTTGATCGGCATTGGTAGTCCAAGAGAAACCACTGTTAGCCGCATTTTCTTTGACGTTTTCGTTGCTGATGGTTTCAGACTGCAAACCAAGGGCAGCGCGCAACTCATCAGAGACTTTCTGCATTTCATCAGTCGATGGAATTTGATAATCCAAGTAACTACCGTAAAGGCTCGAGTAAACGCCAGCAGATTGTCCTTGCAAGGTGCCGGTGGTGACTTTCTTGGTGGCTGAGCGATAATTCATGAAGATACTTTGCATATCGCCGAAGGTCAAGTTGGTTTGTAAATTAGCGGAAACTGTGTTTAACAACTTGGTGAAGTTCGACAAGCTGCTAAACGAAACAGATTTCTTCAAAATCGCTTTAATCACTTGTTGTTGGCGCTTTTGGCGACCGTAATCACCTTGGGGATCTTCGTGGCGCATCCGGGCGTAGGCTAAAGCATATTTGCCTGATAGATGCATCTTGCCTTTGGTGAATTGGAAATCACCAGAGTAGGAATCTTTAAAGGAGAACGGCACATCCACATCGATCCCACCGACAGCATCGACGACTTTTTCTAGTGCGCCCATGTTGACGGTCACATAATATTTGATCGGGACGTTAACGAGTTTGGACACCGTGTTGACCGCCATGTCCGAGCCGCCGACATTGTAAGCAGCGTTGATCTTTTGCATGTTGAAGGATTTGGTGCCGATCAACTGGGCCACGGTGTCGCGCGGAATCGAGATCATTTTGGTGGTGTGCTTTTTGGGATTGACCACGGCGACGATCATGGTATCGGAATTGCCCTTATATGTCCGCCCTAACGCGCCAGTATCGACCCCGAGTAACAGGGCGGCAAAAGGTTTCTTATTGGAAATATCTGTGGACACCTTCTGAGTTTTTAAACCAGAGTAAGTACTATCGATGGCATACTTGGCTTGACTGTAAAGCCTTAAGCCGTAAGCCCCAGCGGAAAACAGGGCCACGGTGATGACGAGCCACAACCATTTGACCCAAGGCTTATTTGAATGAGGTTGTTGCCGGCGAGAACTACGCGTTTGCATGGTCGCCCTCCTTTGTAATAGCACTAGTGTACCGCGACTTGCCAGTCCAATGAAAGCACTCGGCTATATTTTAAGAAAATTGAAAATTAGCACTCTCGAGGGAAGATTGCTACAAAACACTTGCATTCTAACTTAAAACTAGTTATAGTAGCAGTTGTGGTTAGCACTTAGGAATGAAGAGTGCTAAATAAATAATAAAACAAATGTTTATGGAGGGATTGCCTTGTTAAAGCCATTAGGAGATCGCGTCATCGTTCAAGTTGTTGAAGAAGAAGAACAGACTGTTGGTGGGATCGTGTTAGCCAACAACGCTAAAGAAAAGCCTCAATCCGGTAAGGTCGTTGCTGTCGGTGCAGGCGAGCGCACACCAGAAGGTAAAGTGTTAGCCCCTAGCGTCAAAGTCGGCGATGTCGTGGTTTATGACAAGTATGCAGGTTCTGAAGTGAAGAACAACGGTGAAAAGTATCTGGTCTTGCACGAAAAAGACTTGATGGCCATCGTTGACTAAAACTTTTTTGATCAAAAATAATTTATGAGGTGAAAATTACACATGGCAAAAGAAATTAAGTTCTCTGAAGACGCTCGTCGTTCGATGCTTGCCGGTGTCGACAAGCTGGCTGACACAGTTAAAACCACGCTTGGTCCTAAAGGCCGCAACGTCGTATTGGAAAAATCTTACGGTGCCCCTGAAATCACCAACGATGGTGTGACCATCGCCAAAGGCATCGAATTAGAAGACCACTACGAAAACATGGGTGCTAAGTTAGTTGCCGAAGTTGCTACTAAGACTAACGATATCGCTGGTGATGGGACGACCACTGCCACGGTTTTGGCCCAAGCCATTATCCGCGAAGGCATGAAGAACGTCACTGCTGGTGCTAACCCTGTTGGCATTCGTCGTGGGATCGAATTAGCCACTGACGCTGCTGTTGACCAATTACACAAGATTTCCCATACCGTTTCTGGTAAAAAGGAAATCGCCCAAGTTGCTTCTGTTTCCAGCGCTTCCACTGAAGTTGGTGAATTGATCGCCGACGCTATGGAAAAAGTGGGTAACGACGGTGTGATCACCATTGAAGAATCCAAAGGCATCAAGACGGAATCTGATGTGGTCAAAGGGATGCAATTTGATCGCGGCTACTTGTCTCAATACATGGTTACCGATAACGACAAGATGGAAGCTGATCTCGACAACCCATACATCTTGATCACCGACAAGAAGATTTCCAACATCCAAGACGTTTTGCCGTTGTTGCAAGAAATCGTGCAACAAGGTAAAGCATTATTGATCATTGCTGATGACGTTGATGGCGAAGCTTTGCCAACCTTGGTCTTAAACAAGATCCGTGGCACGTTCAATGTCGTTGCCGTTAAGGCCCCAGGCTTTGGTGATCGTCGCAAGGAACAACTTCAAGATATTGCCACGTTGACTGGTGGTACGGTGATCACTTCCGATCTTGGCTTGGATCTCAAAGACACCAAGTTGGACCAATTAGGGACTGCTAATAAGGTTACGATCACCAAGGACAAGACCACCATCGTTGAAGGCGCCGGCGACAAGGCTGCCATTGACGAACGTGTGGCGATCATCCGCAAGCAGATCGCTGAAACCACTTCTGACTTCGATCGTGAAAAGTTGCAAGAACGCTTGGCTAAGTTAGCCGGCGGTGTTGCCGTGATCAAAGTCGGCGCTGCCACTGAAACGGAACTCAAAGAACGCAAGTATCGTATTGAAGATGCCTTGAATGCGACCCGCGCTGCCGTTGAAGAAGGCTACGTTGCCGGTGGTGGTGTTGCCTTAGTTGACACCATCGACGCCGTTGCTGCTTTGAAAGAAGCAGGCGACGTCCAAACTGGGATCAACATCGTGCTTCGTGCTTTGGAAGAACCTGTTCGTCAAATCGCCGTTAACGCCGGTTTGGAAGGTTCCGTCATTGTTGACCGCATGAAGAAAGAAGACGTTGGCTTTGGTTACAACGCTGCCACTGACAAGTGGGAAGACATGGCTGAAGCTGGGATCATCGACCCAACCAAGGTAACTCGTTCCGCCTTGCAAAACGCCGCTTCTGTTGCCGCTTTGATGTTGACCACTGAAGCTGTCGTTGCTGACAAGCCTGACGAAAATGCCCCAGCAGCTCCTGCTAACCCAGCAGCTGGTATGGGCGGTATGATGTAATTCAACCCGATTTCGAAATCAGGTAAAAAATAATCCGGTGTCATCTGAAAAATTCAGGTGATGCCGGATTTTTTTGTGGCGAGTAAGTGATGTTATTTTTCAAGTCGGTGATTAATTAAAGATTTCGCGAGATAATTTATTTATTTATTTCAAACGAGGCCAGTTGCTGCTCATTAAAGTCTGAAATTTAACCGCTAACTGATGACACTAACCAGACTAAAAAGGCGTTTTGTTTGCGCTGACAAGGCAATCGGGTGTATATTGTCGGCATACCAACGAATTGTTGGATGGGGG
>CAKRHU010000014.1 GCA_934339215.1 uncultured Lacticaseibacillus sp. | reverse complement strand
GCCCATAATTAAAGCGATAACACGATCTGGGGGGATCTTCTTGCACAGCGTTTCTTGGGCAAACTATTTGGTGATCGTCATGCCATTGTTTGCATTGATTTTTAGCGTCCAATCACAAATTCGCTATCACCGCGTTAAATTCTGGTTCGTCGCCACGGCCTTAGCCTTCACCACGATCATTTCGTTGGCTTTCAGCACTTTAGGTGAATTGGCTTTTGGCGTCGTGTGGAGCTTATTTTTGTTTCAGCGCCATCGCCATGAAGTGTTGGCGTTCTTATTAATGTGGGAAAGTTACTTGATGTTGACCAACTTCATGGTGATCGCCATCAACTTATTGGCTAAAATCTGGCCACAAACACAAACTGGCTTGGATTTTGCCATTCCAATCATCATCAATGGCCTAATTTGGCTCTTGGCTTGGCGCGCTTGGCCGCATCGCAGTGACTTCGCGACGCACTTTGCCGCCTTCAACGATGCGCCGACGCGCTTGTTATTGACTTGGTACACTGGCGCCACCACCCTAATTTTATACGGGATTCAAATCAGCTTTGAATGGCTGAAACTAGCGGATTCCACCACTTGGTTATTGATGGCAGAAGTCCTGTTATTCGCCGCTGCGAATGTCTTAGTGCTGTATTACGGCCTGCAGGCTTACCGTTCGGCGATGCAAACCAAGCTGACCCAACAAGCCGAAGCCGCTCGAGAAAAGTATTACGCAGAGCTTGAAGCCCAACAAACCCACAACCGGCATTTGCTTCATGATTATAAAAATATTCTCGCCACTTTACAGCTCAGCAACGACACCTCTGCCAACCAAGCGTTACTGGCAGATGCCCAACAAGCTTTAACGCAAGCGCAACCTGATCAAGCAGTACTTGATCACATCCTATGTCCCCCACTGCGCAGTTTGTTATACCTTAAATGGACCCAAGCCGAAAATACCAAACGTCATTTACAGATCCAAACTCAAGGTGATATTGATCTCAAGCCTGATGATTTGGTCATGCCAGTGCTTCGTGGGGTCGGCATTTTACTGGATAATGCGTTAGAAGCCATCAATGTTGGCCAAAGCGCCGCCATTTTATTAGTCGCAGACGTCAAACACATTGCCATCACGGTGATCAATCCAGTGCCGGCTGATTTCACGTTGCAGGACTTGAACCAAACTTCTAAAGGCGCAGGCCATGGCAACGGCTTGGCCATTATTCAAGAACTCAGCCAAGACAAGCGCATCCAAGCCCGCACCAAACTGCATCAGCAACAACTCGCCCAAAGTTTGATCATCGAGGTGCCGCATGCTTAATATCTACCTATTAGAAGATTCCGATCAACAACGTGCCGCTTACGTCCAGCAAGTCCAAACCACCTGTATGATCGAAGCTTTGGACGCGCAATTACAACTCGCTACCGGTGACGCACAAACTTTGCTGGATGCGCAGGCCCCTGAGGACAGTTTGTATTTGCTCGATATCGAGCTATCCGGACAAGCCTTATCTGGCATCGATGTCGCCAAAGCGATCCGCGCCAAAAGTTTAAGTGCGGAAATCATTTTTATTACCAGTCACCCTGAAGCGGCGTTGTTGATTTTAACCAATCAAATCACCCCGATGGACTTGATCCAAAAAAACGCCGACACCTTACCGCGCATTCATCAAGCGTTGATCGCCGCCGCCAAGCGCCATGCCCAGCGCCTTCTACACACGCCGCAATTGTTTGCTTATACCCAAGGCGGCCAAGTCAATGCTTTGCCGCTTGATTCTGTGATCGCGTTGCAAGTTTCCGCCAGTGATTCGGATACCATCGAATTAACCGCGACCAATGAAATGGCGAGCTTTCGTGGGAATCTCACCGCGATCAATGCGAAATACCCGACTTTATTTCGTTGTCACAAAAGTTGTTTGATCAACCTCGATCAACTGAAACTTGTCGACACGAAAAACCGCCTTGCCGTCATGCAAAACGGGGCGAAAATCGAGGTCAGCTTTCGCAAACTGGCCACATTAAGGCAATTATTGGAGGGCGCTCATGCTTAATACGATTTTTTCGTTGAATCAACCGATTTGGCAACCGTTAGCAGGGATCGCAGTTTTATTACTAGCCGCGTGGGAATTGTATTCTGGTTACACAGAATTCCAACGCATCCACAAACATGGTAACCGCGCGACTAGCGGCTTTTCTGCGTTTGCGATTTATTACAGCATTGCCATCGGGTTGATCTTACTTGGTGGGGCTTATAGCATCTTCACGATGAAATTTTAACGTTCAGCCCCGGATTCGTGACGTTTGGCGCAAGTTGCGCCTTTTTTTGTACGTGCGTTGTATGCTTAGCTTGTCAATAAGCGTAGGAGGTGCCAACGATGATCTGGGAGAAAATCATTGCCGTCATTCGCATCTTGTTGGGCTTGTATCAGTTTTACGCGTCGTATCACGCCTTCAAAGACGTGACGAAACATGGGAGCAAGCACACTTCCCCATTTTTCGCGTTTGCCGATTTCTATGGGTATTTCTTCGGTAGTTTGTTAATCGTGATGGCCGTCCGGTTGTTAATCGGTGTACTTGATTAGGGGGTATCATCATGTGGGAGAAATTAGCGGGTATCGTTATGATTTTACTGGGCTGTTGGCAGTTTGTTGCTGGGGTGCGGCAATTTAAGCAAGTCAAACATCACGGCGACAAAAATACATCACCATTTATCATGTATGCCAACTTCTATGGTTTTTTCTTTGGCGCATTGTTGTTGATTTTGGGAATTGCGATTCTAACGGGGGCGTTTGACTGATGACAAGCATTCAAGGAGACTTGAAACAACCGCAATTACTGGCGATTCCAGACGAACCGAGACTGTTAAATCATCGCGCTTTGTTATGTGGCACCTTGGTTTCCGGCCAGCGTGTAATTCCAAAAGCTGGTATGATGGGCTTTTTGAAATATGTGATGGCGGATATTTCACTTCATGTTGAAAATGATTGCTTAGTGTTGCATCAACAACTGCACAAAAATTTGAGCTTAGTCCCGACTGCCATCGATGTTTTCGTCGATCAATATGACTACAACCAAGATGTGTTGTTAGGGAGTCATCATGGTCCGATTTATCGCACGTTGTTGCATGTGGTCACGCCAGATCTCACCTGTTACCTGCACATTCCTAGTGCTGTAGCTGGGCAGTATCTGTTGTTGCATCCCGGCGACTTGCCAGTACATGATTTATTTGGTTTAACCGACTTACCTCACACTGATAGTGACTATGCGCTGAATGATGCCATTAACGCGATCGGCTTTAAACCTTGGATTCAAGGCACCGGATTGGAATTTCTTGCAGAATCAGCGAATGTTGCTGGGCATTACCATGTGAATGATTAACTAAAAAATGTCGTAAAGCTTTGATTTAAGCCTGCGACATTTTTGCTTACAGTTCTAAATATTGGGCCCGACTGCCGCCGACATACTTTGGCCGGCTGCGTAAGGCTGTGACATGCGCCCCGCCGAGTTCTGTTTGACTTGGCCGCACTGGCACTTGAACGAATTGCACATGCATGCCGATGCTGGTGTCCCCGATATCGATCCCCGCAAGAGCCGAAATGTGTTCCACTTCAACCGGATCATCGAAGAACTTGAACGCAGCCATTGAAGCCGACCCACCAGCATGAATACCTGGGACGACATTAACGATTTCAAAATGATTTGCCCGTGCGACCCGGCGTTCAACCGCACATGACCGGTTGATATGCTCACAACCTTGCACGGCAAGTTCAATGCCTAAAGGCCTTAATTGATCCAGCACGGTTTGGACGATCCATTCGCCGACTTCTGGATTTGAGGCTTTACCGATATGCCCGCCAACCACTTCACTCGTGGTACAGCCAAGGACAAACAAGTCGCCTTTGTGCAATTTGGCTGCGGTCAACACCTCTTGAACGGTTTGGGCAAGCTGCGTTTGTAATTCAGATTTTGTAATCATGACTGTCCCTCCTTGCCGAATATTGTAACACCGAATGTCGGATTTGCACGCAAACAACGTCTTTTGAAGAAAAGTGATGAAGTATACTGCACATTAACCCCCATCAAAGAAGTGGTCCACTCTCACGAGCAGACCACTTCTTTGATTATTTACCGTCGTACACTCAATTGTTTCAACCCAGGTAAACTCAGCATGGTCAACAAGCTGATCACGTACAAGGCGGATAAGAAACCCATGGTGATTGCTAACGAGTAGTGATCCATTAACAAGCCGATGACTACACTAGAGAATCCACCAATCGCCCGGCCGACGTTCATGATCACGTTATTGGCAGTACTGCGAATGCGGGCTGGATAAAGTTGTGAAATAACAGCCCCGTAGCCGCCAAACATGCCGTTAGCACAAAAGCCCACCACTGCCCCGATAACGACTAATACCACACTGGAATGAGCTAACGTAATGGCAAATACGATCAACGCACTAGCAGTGAGGAACAAGCCAAACGCCCAGCGCGGGCCGAGATGATCTAAGATGTTACCAAATACGGCCATCCCACAGCACATCCCAGCAATCGTGGCCACCATCCACAAAGCCGATCCAGAGACACTCAAGCCTTGTTGTTTTTGCACGATCACGGGCAACCAGTTCATTAAGCCGAAGTAGCCAGCGATTTGGACAATGGTCATCACCATTAAGCCAAGGGTTTGCATCGCCAGTTGGCGCGTTTTGAATAATTCGGAGAATGCGACGCGTTCATGCTTTTGCTTCGCGACTCGTTTCGCTTCCAAGAATTGTTCTGATTCTTTGAGGTGTTTACGCACAAAGAAGGTTAACGCAACTGGCAACACCCCGATCAAAAACAAGGCATGCCAACCCCATAATGGGAGGATCACACTGGCAGCAAGCGCGGCGATAATCGCCCCGATCTGCCCGCCAATCGCCGCCACTGAGGTCATACGCCCAATGCGATCATGGTTGAAGGATTCTGCGATCAACGCGATTCCGACGCCATACTCCCCGCCAGCACCGATGCCAGCTAAGAAGCGCAACCCATAAATCACCCATAAATTATTCGCAAAAGCCATCAACGCCGTAGCGACCGCAAAGATCAAAATCGTGTGGGAAAAAGTTTTCACTCGCCCGATTTTGTCGCCTAAAATACCAAAAAGCGCCCCGCCGACCAACATGCCGACATTGGTGATCGACCCGATCAATCCTGCAGCCCCACTGGAAATGTGAAGCTCAGCGATGATCGGTGTCAATGCGAAACTCAAGAACATGATATCCATGTTTTCCAGTGAGAATCCAGATGCCGTCGATGCCATCACAAGCTTTTGCTCATGTGACATGTGGTCTAATCGGCGCATAGCTGTTACTTTTTGCATATATAATTTTCCTCCAAAATGTCTGCTCTCTGACAGACGTTATTTTGTCTGGACTAGTATGCCACTAATTTCACTTACTGGCAAATAAAAAACCGCCAGTCTTTCAACTGACGGAAACATTGCTTTTAGCTAAACATCTTCTTGGTGGCCTTAGCCAAGGTCTTGAGATCCTTGTCATAGCGAGGCGTCTTCACTAACTTGCTCATCGGCAAGCCAGCAAAGTGATAAGCGGCAATTTCACCAGAGCGCACCGCAGATTGTTCCGTGAAGATCATCTGGAATGGTTGTTCCACGAATTCACCAGTAAAGGCTAAGTTGGTGGCATGTGCTGGAATCACTTTAGGCCGATCGGCTTTGGCGCGGTTGTTGAACAAAGCCGACGCATAAGGCATGTAAACCGGGATGTTGTTGATGATGGCATCCATGATCGCATCCTTTTTCGTCATGATGTTCACCGGACCTGGATCGACTTTGGACAACTGCCCGATCAATTCTTCGGCCATTTCGCGCCCAGTCATTTCAATATATGGCTTGTCAACGAATTCACCGTGGCGGCGTGGATACAAGAAGTAACCCCAAAGCACAGTTTCGTTAGGCTTTTGCGTGGTGAAGTGCGGTTGATGGTGCACCACGATGGACATGTTGACATCTTGTTGGCCGAGATCGGTGATCGCGGTGGTGGACAAGAAAGAGTTCAGCGCATTGCCTGGCACTTGGGTGGTAATACGGGCGATTTCGTTGAGTAACAAGTGGTCTTTTGACGTCAACGTGAAGCTGATCCACTCAGACGCATTACGATCGGCAAAGAACTTATCAGGATTACCCAGATTGTAGAACTTGCCGGCAATGTTCTTCCACAAACCAGCCGCCGCGCCATAGTCCATGTTTTCAGCAGCCGCGTGATCCATATCGCCTTGGGTCGCAGAATCAGTGATCGAGCCGTTAGTGAAAATCACTGCGGTGTCAGCATCGATATCGACGAATTCTTCTTGGCCTGATTCAGTGTCGGTCATTTGCAAACCAGTGACCGTGATCTCATCACCCATTTTGGTATCTTTGAAGGTCATATCCGTGACGCGCTTGTTCAAAATGATGTTGACGTTTTGATCTTTCAAATAATTGATCAATGGCAACATAATGGATTCAAACTGGTTGTAGCGCGTACGGTTAACGCCGACTAAGTGCTCGATTTGCGTGAATTCGTAAATCATCATGTGCATGTAACGGCGTAATTCTTGCGCAGAACTTTGGACCCGGAAGGCAAAAGTGGTTTCCCACATGTACCAGAAGTTGGTTTGGAACATATGTGGAGATTCCTTGAAGTACTCGGCGATCGTGACATTGTCGAGTTTTTCTTCTTCAGAATCGCCCATCATGATCAACTTGGTCAACAACATGCGATCTTTGTTGTCTAAGCCCAACTTGCCAGCGTCGATAATACCCTTGCCACCTTGCAACAAACGGGCTTTGTCAAAAGTCCGGTGCGCGGCGTCGAATTCACGAGTATCTTCGGCAGCGTTCATATTCGGCTCAGTTGCTGATGGAATCCGTGATAGCAAGTCCATCAAATCAACATAAGTCCGGTAGTTGAGCATCCGCCCACCACGTGCCACATAGCCGAGGTTATTTTCCATTGGATGATTCTTGTTCCAGTATTCATCGACTGTATCTAAAGTAACCGCACCATCATTTGACCCGTGATCATCGATCGAATAAAAAGTGATCGCTTGACCATCCCAATGGGCTTCTTGAATGAAGTAAACGGCGGCGGCCATGTTGGCTAAGCCAGCACCGATCATCACAGCTTTTGATTTCACCATACTCAAAGCCTCCTATGCTTCGTACTCGTCGTAGTCGTGCTCGTCAGTTTTAAATAGTTCCATTTTCTTGGCAGAGTAAAAGCCTGCCGCTGCTGCTAAGGTAACCGCCAAAGCGGTAAAAGTCAGGAATTTTTTCATGTTTGCTCTTCCTTTCTGATGACAGCTTTATGTTAACGCGCTGCCCCAACCCTTGGCTTTAGACAAAATGGTGGTTTTGTTTAAATCTTGAAAGCGCTATTTATTTTGTGCAAAATTATCACAAACTCGGCAATGAAGCATCACACTTTCGTCACAACTCACCGGTAGTATAGGAAGCATAGAAATGAGCTACCCCCTTATTTCTACCCCACTTTTTCATTTTCTCCGATTAACTGGTGCCCGCCAGTTGATCGATTCACTCCTCCAAAGTGAACCCCAACCCTTTTTTGACCGCCAAGCCCATGGCGGTCTTTTTGTGTCCAGAGCTTTTTGAAGCGTCCTTAATGGACCGGGTAACTTCAAAAAGCTCGACGATGCGCGTTCTTCAAGTTGTTCATCAGCATTTTGAAACCGCTATCCATCATGGTACACTTAACCCATATGATCAATTAAACAATGCGAGGTTAACCCATGATCCCTAAACTGATCGCCGTCGATATGGATGGCACTTTTTTAAATGATGAAAAAACTTATGACCGCGAACGCTTCAACAAGCTTTACGCTAAAACGCAAGCGCAAGGCACCCGCTTTGTGGTCGCCTCAGGCAATCAATACTACCAATTGAAAACCTTCTTTGATCAGCCTGAAGTGTTATTTTTAGCAGAAAACGGGGCTTATTGTGGCACTGCGGATACTGAGTTATTTGCTTCGATTTTCCAACCGGAACAGGCGCAAAAAGTCCTCGATGCCTTGCTTCAAATTCCGGAATTGAAACTGGCGATTTGTGGCGTTAAAAGTGCCTATATTCGCAAGCAAGAAGGTCAAGCTTGGATCGATGAAACTCGCCATTACTATACGCACCTACTGGCCATCGACACCTTCGATCAACGCCCTGATGATGAGGTTTTGAAGTTTGCCATGGGTTGTCCCCCGGAAAAAACCGATGAAATCCTCGCTCAAATTGCGAAAGCAACTGCAGGCCTAGCCGTCCCCACCTCAAGCGGCCACGGCGATATCGATGTGATCCAGCCAGGCGTCAACAAAGCCGCTGGCCTCAAGCGTTTAGGCGAAAGTCTCGGCATCGACTTAAGTAAAATGTGTGCTTTTGGTGATGGTGGCAACGACTTAGAAATGTTGCAAGAAGTTGGCTTAGGCGTCGCCATGCAAAACGCGTCACCACAAGTCTCAGCAATCGCTGATGACCATACCCTCGACAATAATCACGCCGGTGTACTGGCTTATTTAGAGACAATTTTTAATTAGTTTCACGTGAAACGCAACAGTCCCTCGGAGTAATGAAATCTCCAAGGGGCTGTTTGTTTACGACCAAGCGGTTGATCACCGCAATTGTGAAATCACATTATGGTCAAAAGTCTCCGCCATAAAAGATCCTGGCGCTAGCTTTGTTGCCTGAGTCACCACGCATAACGTTAATGTCGGCAACGTTCTAAAGGCCACGATTCGATTCAGTTGGATCAAATCATCGCTCAACTCATGACCAGGCGTCACGAGCGGTGCTTGCAACCCAGTTTCAAACGCGACTTTTGAATACCAAGTTTGCGCCGTGGTTCTACCCGCAACAAAGCTAGCCGTGATTGGCACAATGGCTTTTAACGAATGCCGTTCTTGGTGTTGCTTGACCCAAGTGATCACTAATTTCGCAATGGCCTCACGCATCGCTCGCGATTCTTCTAAAACGATCCCCACATTGCTGATTGGCAACATCGCAGTATTTCGAACAAAGCGGCCGACGAAACGCCAATGTTCACCAGGCTGCCATTTGCCTTGGATCCACTCTGGCAATAATACCCAAGGCAAAAAATGTAGACGCGTACTGCCAGTCACATCAATGCGCGTCGGCAAAATCAAAGTCTGCTTCATGATCCGCGAATGCCCCGAAAAATTCACCGTGGCGATTTGATCCGTCAGTAAAATCTCGCCTTCGATAAAGACTTGTTTGCCCATCAGCTCTCCCTCCTTCAGCTTATCGAAAGTGTCTATCAGAAAACCACGCTTGGCAAATTTTAAGCAAAAACAGTCCTCAGATGCCATTGCGTCTGAGGACTACTCATCAAAGGTGTTGCGGCCAGATCAGGCGTTGGCCACGTTTTGAATATAGGTTGCGAGGGTTTGTTTGGTGTCATCAAGAATCGCTTGCTTATCGTTTTCGATCAAGTCCAAGCCTTCTGCGCGAATCAATTCCATCTTAGAGATACCCATGAAATTCAAAATCGTGCGCATGTAGTGTGGGGCAATGTCCGCATTCACATAGCGAATATCATGTTCATAGTCACTGCCACTGGTTTGCACATAAGCGACTTTTTGTTTGCCGTCTAGTAACCCAACCGAACCGTCTGCGGTATACTTGAAAGTCTTGTTCGCGATCAAAATGTTGTCGATATAGTCTTTCAATCGGCTGACAATGTTAAAATTGTGTAGCGGCATGAAGATCATGATCAAGTTTGCGCGTTTGAACTGAGCGATCAGTTCATTTTGTTGGGCGTCGATCAAACTCGGGTCGTGCAGATTCTCAGCCGTGATTTCAGGAATCGTAGTTTCTGGTGCATATAACGCCAACTTTTCAACATGTGCACCCGGCATCTGTTGTTGGATCTGCTTTAACGTGAAGTCGGCCAGTTGATTCGTGCCGCGCAAAGCATTTTGGTAATCTGGGTGAGCATTAATAATCAAGATATTCATAGAAGTCTTCCTTTCAAAATAACCAATAGAGGGATAAAAATGTTAACGATCGATCGCCAGTCTGGCCAAAAAGTATACCAGCAGCTTTATCATCAAATTCGTGCCGAAATTGAAACTGGGGTCAGGCGTCCTGGCGCCTTAATGCCGAGTACGCGCTTTTTAGCCCAACAATTGGCAGTCAGCCGCAATACCGTCGATCACGCCTATGCCGAGTTGGTCGCAGAAGGCTATCTCACCAGCAAGCCTGCCAGCGGTTTCCATGTGACACTTCACTTGCCATTTGTGGTGACACCACCTGCCTCCCCTGTCGTACAAGCGCCCCCATTTACCTACGACTTCACCGATCAGCTCGATGCCATGCAACTGTTTCCGACGCAAGCTTGGCAAGCAGCTGAATTGCGCGTGTTACAGCATGGGATTCCACACATTCAGCCCTTAGGCGGCGATCGTATTTATCGCGAACAACTCGTCAACTACCTGGCACGTTTGAAACACTTGCATGTCACCGCGGATCAAATCATTGTGACCAGTGGGTTCAACGAAGCGGCAAATATCATCGCCCATCTCGTGTCTAGCTTTCAAACCACAGGCTTAGGAGTGGCAGAGCCGATCGCCCCTAACGCCCGCGAAGTTTGGAAAACACTAGGTATTCCCACTCAATTCTTTCAAAACTTGCAAAGCTTACCAGAAGCTGGCGGTTATGTGTTGAACCCGACCCATAATTTTCCGGACGGATTTGGATTAGGTTCTCATGCAAGGCAACAATTTGCTCAGCATTTGAAAGCTGAGAAACGTTATTTAATTGAGCTCGATACTGATGGCACGCTACAATATGATGGCGAACCCGCCCCTGCCATCCACCATTTTCTCAATGGTGAGCGTTGCTTTTACTATACGAATTTCGATGAAACGCTCGGGGCTTCATTATGTGCTGGCATTTTAGTCCTTCCTTCTGACTTAGTGACCACTTATCGCGATATTTACGGCAAACTGCCAAATCGTAATTCTCAACTCCAACAGCGGATCTTGGCCCAAATGATTCAAAGTGACGACTTAGAACGCTACTTGCGCCAGTTAACTGTGGTTTATGCCAATCGCCGCAAGTTATTATTAGACATACTGTCTGACTACTTTGGCGAGCAATTGATCCCAATGGGTAATGCGGCTGGTAGCTTTGTGACCCTACGTTTGCCTGATGGCAGTGATGCGACTGCTTTAATTCAACAAGCGGCGCACGGTGGCATTGGATTAGTGGATCCTGATCGCTGTTGGCATAATCTGAAACCTGCCTACCCTAGCGTGATCTTCAGCTTTCGCCAAGCCAGTGATGATACCATTATCAATGGGGTTAAAGCCTTAGCTGACGCTTGGGAACCATTCAAAGCATAGCAGACCAGTCAGCACATAAAAGGGCCAGTTACGCAGATATTTATGGGACCAGTTACGTAAAATAACTTATTGTTGCACTTTTTCTAGTGCCACTGCTGCCGTACTATACCGGTTAGTCATTGTGTTGCTACGCAAATTCATAAAAAAGTTCTGAAAACTGACAAATGGTGCCAGTTTTCAGAACTTTTTCTTTTGTAGCAAGTGATCATTTACTATTAAAATCATATCAATCACGCTGTATGAAAAAGTATCAGTTTTTCTTTATAGTCCGACTAAATATCAGATGTTTTATGCAGTAAACGGATTTGGTAACCCGTTTTTCTCTTTATCTGCAGAAGCCAGCGCCCACTCTTTTGCCACTTTTGCCTCCGCATCAGGTGAAGCATACATCTGCAACTTATAATCGATTTCCGCTAAACTGCGTGCCATCTCTTGTTGTTTGGCCACCACAGCTTCTCGATGAGCAGCTAATAGTGCTTGGCGATCCTTAGCCGTCGTCGGTCCTGCCATCACCAATTCAATATACTGGCGAATATCCGCGATTTTCATCCCCGTATTTTTCAAGCATACAATCGTGTGTAATAAAGCCAAATCACCATCGGTAAACGCCCGATAACCAGAGCTGTCCCGCGCCACAAAAGGCAACAATCCGGCTTTATCGTAAAAGCGTAATGTAGAAATCGCCAAACCCATTTTTTCAGCCACAGTTTGAATCGAATAAGCCATTTGAAATTCCTCCTTGCCCTAAAGTATGGTTTAGGGTTTATCCTCATGATAATAACTGAACCGGAGGACACATGCAATGTCAGAACTCACTTTAGTCACAGGTGGCAACGGTTTTTTAGCCTTACACATCATTCAGCAACTTTTGGCAAACGATCACCCTGTGCGCGCAACTTTACGCACTTTGAATAAAGCTGACGCGGTACGCCAAACCCTAGCAGCGACAGGTGTTTCAATCAAGCACCTCAGCTTTGTGCAAGCGGATCTTATAAATGATTCAGATTGGCCTCAAGCGATGCAAGGTGTTACTCATGTCATGAGCGTGGCCGCGCCAGTATTTGTGAACGGCGAAACCACTACTGACGAAATGAACCAAACCGCCAAAACAGGTACTTTGCGTATTTTAAAAGCGGCAAAAGTAGCCGGCGTTAAACGCGTGGTCATGACCGCAAACTTTGGCGCCGTCGGATTTTCCAATCATTCGACGCAATCAACGACGGAAGCGGACTGGACTGATCCTAATGAGCCTGGATTATCCGATTACGAGCGCTCTAAGCTTTTGGCAGAACGCGCCGCCTGGGATTTTGCACGTCAAGAACACTTAGATTTCGCTACCGTTGCGGCAGGCGCGATGCTTGGCAAACCGTTGGATGGGCATGTGTCTGGGAGTTTTGGCTTGGTCAACCAATTGCTTGACGGCTCAAGCAATTTCATCCCTGACATTGAATTTGTGATTTCAAATGTTGAAGATGTGGCCAATGCGCATGTCCGGGCTTTGTTTACACCGGCAGCTTCTGGCCAACGCTTCTTAGCCACGAACGGAGCGATCACCTTACCACAAATCGCTGACTTGATCCGCAACCAACGTCCTAAATTGGCAACTAAATTACCCCGCCGCATTTTACCAGCTTGGGTGATCCGCTTGG
>CAKRHU010000013.1 GCA_934339215.1 uncultured Lacticaseibacillus sp. | reverse complement strand
TGTTTATCCGTGTAGCCATCTTTGCCTTTGTTAGCGTCGGTGATGCCAGACAAGGTGTTGACTTCGGTTTGCGCCGCGGCGATTTGGCTGGAACTCAAGGTGTCCCCATTTTGCGCAAAGGCGGCATACACCCCAGCTAAGGCGCCGGAACCATCGATGGACACTGCCGACGTGATGAAAATGTTGGCGTTGGTCACCCCAGCCGTCACCGCAGCGTTGCGATACTGGTCGGACGTGATGGTCGTGATATTGTTGGTCCCGTTATAAGGCACGATGGTCACATTGATCCCACCAGTGGAAGTTTTTTGCACCAAAGCCGACGACCAAACGCCAGACGTTGAGGTGAACGTCGAACCACTTGGGTTTAAATACTTCACCAAGGTATCGCCGTTAACCGTTAATTGCGACACATTGGAAACATTGGCCGCATTCTCTAACGTCGATAATGTCCCAGATTTTTGATCGCTGGTCAAACTCGTGCCTAAAGTTGCCACTGGTGTCCAAGTGTCATCGGCGTGCACGGTGTGGGTGCCAAACGCCACCGTGGCCAAAAGCATGGCGCCTAAGGTCAAAAGGATTTTTTTCATGATCATCGCTCCTGAATTGATTTTCTTCATCATACTAAAAAGCAGTCGTCTTGACTGCTTTTGTGCGTATTCTTAATCGGTTCTTACACCGTTTTTAAGCTAACGATGTCCCCGCATTGAAAGCTTCCAAATGTTGATACAAAGCCCCTTCGCGCAACCCATATTGGGAGAAAGTCAAGCGATCTGAATCCAAAAAGCGGATCATCATCACCACTGGCACTAGCCCACCGACAATGATATCAGCGCGGTACTTGGCCAGCCCACCGATGGCTTTGCGCTCTTCTAAGGAACTGGAAATCACTTGTTTAAAAATCGCGTTGACTTGTTCAGTACTCATGCGATAACCATGAATATCTTCAAAGTTCGCCACCGCATCTTTGCGCCGTTGGATCTTGGCTAACGTCCGGTTGGAGCCGCCAAGCGCCACGATCGGCAAGTTTTGGGCTTTTTTCAGCCACCAAATGCCGTTGAAGATGCGATTGACTGAAGTGATCACATCAAACAATTCCGCCGCACTGACGGTATCACCATGTAAGTAGCGCTCTGACAAGTTGACCGAGCCAAACGGAATCGAGATCAAATGTTGGAGTTTGCGGTTTTGGACCAAAATCAATTCGGTCGATGCACCGCCGGTATCCATGATCAACGCATTTTGAATCGGCAAGGTGTTGATCACGCCTAAGAAATCTAACTCCGCTTCTTTAGTGCCTGGAATCACTTTGATATCGACGCCAACGGCTTTTTTGACGCGCTTCAAAAATTCTTTTTGGTTGGCCGCCATGCGAGTTGCCGCCGTCGCATACGCTTCAAGGGTCAAATCATGCAAGCCAACGTATTGCTTTTTAAAGCTGACTAACGCTTGAATCGTGCGCACCATGGCCGGTTCTTGCAAAACGCGGTCTTCACCCATGCCTTCTGATAAGCGCACCATTTCTTTGAGCTTTAAGACTTGCTTGACGCTGGAATCTTCATTGATCTGCCACACGCTTAAGCGCGCCGAGTTACTCCCAAGGTCGATCACACCGAAATGTCTCATTATTTTGCCTCCATCTTGTCCGGCTCAAGTATACCAAACTCAAGGTCAATGGGCGAAAACAAAAAATTGGCGCACCATTTGTCCGGGTACGCCAGTTGCGAATAGCTTTATGACTTTCGCATCGTCGTCTTAAACGCATTGCAACTATTTTTTAACGCTTGACGTAAGCGCTGGAAGAAAGTCTTTGTTTGAGGTGCTTCATCATAAGAATGAATCCCACGCCGACTTTTTTCCAAAACATCTAGATATTCTGTCATCGTTAATGGTCGATCGCCGGATTGTGCTCGCAATTGATTGACCAATTCTAAATTACTTTCTTTTGTCGCAGGGTGTTTTAATACTTCATGAAGATGCGCCACTGCGGCTTCATGACTGTCTAACCAAGAAGTTTGTGTCATCGCTATTTCTCCTATCTGAGTTGTGCCTGATGATCACGCAATTGTTGCTGTAATTGCGTGATGCCGCTCATGGTTGAAGTTTTCATAATACCGTCAATACTTGAAGCAATCTGTTGATTTAACAACACCCGCCTCACTTCAGAGGCAAAGGTATTCAATACCTCATCGGTAAACAGATAGTCTTGATTTCCTAACAAGAAACCATAAGGATCCAATCCATGCAACAATTCAACGAGGTCGGACTCCATCACGATCCTCAACAAGGCCTCATCTAATCTGCCTTCATCGACACCTTGTTGCCGCAATTCATCAATTGCAGCAATACCTTGATTCAACTGCTGCGTTACCGTCAATACTTTCCCCCGAATCGTGATAGGATAGCTAACCATTACTTCATACGTGCGACGAATTCGATTTGCGCGCACATCTTGCGCTCGAATTGCGGTATTGCGTCGATAAGTCACGACCCCGATGAGCCCTGATATCATCCCTAAAACAAATCCGAATAACACCAAGACTTCTTTAAGCCCTACCCACCAAGGCAATTCATACCAGTTCATCAATGTCTTGACCGCATTCATCATAACATCTCCTAACGATTGTGCCAACGTCCCCTTCACTATATATATTTGCAAGAACGGCGCCTTTTAATACTATTGAAAAAACTATTTTTTCGCGATCCTCCTGATGACACAAAAACGCCTCTGTCTCATGATTCCAAAAAGAAGCATGAAGCAGAGGCACCGGTCATCTTGCAAATTGTTGATGCGGCAGCTGTTTGTTGGGTTGTCAGCAATCAGTCTTTTCATATCAAAAAACGCCTCAGCATCTCTGCCGAAGCGCCTCTTTGACCTATTGTTGCGCTAACGTCATCACTAACCACAGGCACAGCCCGTAAACCCCTAGCAAGCCTGCCGAAATCAATTTCACTTTAACGCTCGCTTTGACATGCTGAACAGTTTGCTTACCACTAAAGGCTAAGGCGAAGGTGCCAGCAATTGCAACTAGTACGTTTGATACGAACAGTTGTGATAACACCACGGCACTGAGAATCCAGCGAAAGGTGGTGCGATCTGCTAAAATATCCTGGCGCGCCATCCACAACGTGTAGCCGACAAGCATATCTAACCCAGCGATAATACTTAAGGCTGCAATCAATGGTTTGGCTTGTAATACGGCAATGATGCTCATGCTTTCCATCGTTGCATTCACCGCTAAAAAGGCGAGAAAGGCCACTGGCAAAAGCATCAACACGGCGACCACGCCGTAAAACAAACGTCGTTGATCAAGGTGCAAAAAGCGTGCCAGTTCGTGTAAATAGCCAGATGCTTTTTGTTTGATTGTGGTATCCATCGTCTTTCCTCCTATGATTTACAATGCAGCAGCAACACCAAACGCATTATCGATCGTGATCGTCACGGTATTGGCATTTGTGGTCACACTGGTAATGTTGACCCCTAATGCTAGGAATGTCGCTTCAGTTTCAACTTTTGACACATCTTTAACAGTAATCGTAATGGCATCGCTAGTGGCAGTAATCGTATCGACATTATCGCGACCACCAAGCGTATCGCCGATCAGCAATGCAGCTTCTTGTTCTGGTGTACTTTGGGTAACTGCCGCACCATTACCAGATGCTGCCATCAAGCCTTGCATCGATTCCAATACTTGGGGAACATCTAAGCCGACGATCACTTGAATCGCTTTGCCGTGATGCACCACGTTGACGGCTTTGTTGGCTTTGAATTCAGCATCTGGAGCCAATTGATTTTCATCACCAACAGTCACCCGCAGCCGAGTGGCACAAGACGTCATTTCTTCAATGTTTTCTGCGCCACCTAAAGCAGAGAGATAAGCGCGTGCCCGGTCGATATATGGATCGGCGCTGTTTTCAGCGGCTTTAGCAGCCTTGTATTGTTTCTTATTGATCAGCTTGGTTTCTTCTTCATCTGCTTCACGACCTGGTGTAATGAAGTTAAACTTCAAAATCAAGAAGCGGAAAGCAAAGAAGTAAATCGCCACGAAAATCAACCCAACCACGATTTGAATCAGATACGTCTTCCACTGGTTGGCCCACAATGGGATCCAGTTTTCACTGGCCCACCCGATCAAGCCACCAGAGAATTCCCCGACCACGCCTAAAGCATACATCAGTGCATCCATGGTCGCAGCCAAGAAGGAATGGACAAACCACAATACCGGAGCGGCAAACAAGAACGTGAATTCAACAGGTTCAGTGATCCCAGCCATCATCCCAGTTAATACTGCTGGAATCATTAAAGCGGCAGTGGTTTTCTTCTTAGAAGGCTTAGCAGTCGCATAAAAGGCTAACCCAATGCCGAGCATCCCGAAGACTTTTTCAAATCCGTAACCTTCAAATCCCATCATTGGGGCTAATTCTTTGATTGGCCGAGTGGATTGGGCCAAATCATTCAAGTTGGTGAACCACCAAGCCTTCAACCCACCAGAAACGGCAGCTGGTCCATATTCAAATGGAATATAGATGAAGTGGTGTAACCCAGTTGGGATCAAAACCCGTTCCAAGAAGGTGTAGACCCAAATACCTAAGACGCCAGATGCTTTCATGAAGCCTTGTAAGGCACTGATGCCGCCTTGGATCTTAGGCCAAACAAAGCACGTGATTAAAGCCAGCGGAATCATCGCGACAAAACCTAAAATCACAATATAACTGGAGCCTTGGAACGTTCCTAACCAAGATGGGAGTTTCTTATCAAAATACTTGTTATGCAACCAAACGGTGATGCCAGCAACGATCAATGCCCCGACAATCGACGTGTCCAAGGTTTTAATGCCAATGATATTGGTCAACCCTTGGTTCGTGGAGTTGGCAACAATTTGCATTTTGGCAAAGTTCTTGAAACCAAACGCACCGCCCCAATAAGTGAGCATCGCGTTGATCATATAATTCCAAGCCGCATAGTTGACGACGGATTCCATCGCCGCGCGACCACCAGATTTCTTGGCTAAACCAATCGGTAAGCCAACCACAAACAATAGCGGAATAATATTAAAAACGGTAAAGGCACCGGCTTGCAGGGTCGACCACACGCCATACCAATTCGTTGATGGATCAGCGAGGCCGCCGAAGATCGCAGTATTTGTCATCAACACGCAAATCGCTGTCATGATCCCAGCAAAGGTGAAGAGCAATACCGGCGTGAACATTGCAGCCCCAAATCGTTGAAGTTTCTGCATCATGTCGTTTCATCTCTCTTTCGAATGTAAGCCCTTACTATTTCACTCAGAAAAAAAGGCGCGTGGCTCGCACGCGCCTTTAACTCGACGTTTAGTGCAATTCTGGCCAGTATTCTTGGTTGGCAGGAATCATTTCATCCAAAATATCCTTAGCGACCTTCGCATCTGGCACAATCTTGCATAGGCTCATCGCTTCCCATAACTTCGTGTAAGATTGCTGTTCATACGCATCAACAACTAATTTTTCAACGCAGTTTTGTTCGGTGATCAACCCTTTTTGGAACGTAGCGGCATTGCCCATGGCTAAGCGTTCTGGACCATTGGCACCAAACAAGCAAGGCACTTCAACCATCGCTTCTGGATCGATATTTGCAATCGCGCCTTCGTTTGGAATGATCGCCAACATCCGTTGCTTGGTATCATACGCAATCGCCGTGCACAAATCGACGATGTAAGTGGCATGATCATCGGATTTGAAATTGGTATCTTTGGCCGTGCCAGCAGTCTTAATGCGCGCACATTCAGTGAAGACATTCTTTTCACGGTAAGCTTCAACTTCATCAGTCCGCGTATAATTTGGATCTGCATGTTCCACCACATATTGTGGATAGAGGTAATACTTCAAATAAGTGTTTGGCAACGTTGATGGATCCAAGGCATAAACATCAGCTGCCTTCTTAAAGGTCGATACCCAACTTGCTTCTGTCCCTTTATCCGCATCGCCTAACCAATAACCATGTTGCGCCACATATTCTTTTAATTGTGGCATCAGGTCCTTGCCAGTCTTGTCACGCACATCAGTCCACCAACCGAAGTGGTTCAAGCCATAATAGCGGAAGACCAAATCATTGCGATCTTTTAAGCCAACGATTGCCGCCATGCGATCCATGATCCCGATCGGCATATCGCAAATGTTGATGATCTTGGAGTTTGGCCGCAAACGCCGAGTGGCTTCAGCCACGATGGCTGCTGGGTTGGAGTAGTTCAGCATCCATGCATTCGGAGAGTATTTCTCCATGTAATCGACCAAGCCGATAACGCCTGGAATCGAGCGTAAGCCATAAGCGATCCCACCAGGGCCAGTCGTTTCTTGACCAACAACGCCATGGCGCAACGGAATTTTTTCATCGACACTGCGCATCGCATACTTGCCGACACGAATTTGGGCCATTACGAAATCAACATCGGTAAACGCGGTTTCAGGATCCGTCGTTGAAACGAATTCCACTTCTGGGGCGCGTTCTTTGACTAAGATTTCACAGGCATCAGCCACCTTTTGTTGACGGTCGCCATCAATGTCATAAAACTTCAATGCGCGCAGTGGAAACTTATCCAAGTGATCCAACAAGGTCAATACGATCCCCGGTGTATAAGTGCTCCCGCCGCCTGCAATTAAAACTGAAAATTTTCTGTCGTCCATGATATCTCTCCTATTAATCCGAATGCCAGTCCTTACCAACTTATCAATTTGTACCCCGGGTATGGTTATAGTATGGGCTGGACCAGTTGTTACTGCAAGCGATTACAACTCAGTTGGGATAGGTTTCAGTTTTAGTGAACCATTCCACATTTCGAAATATTTTCCAGCGTAAAGTCAACAATTACAAGATCGGCCAAATCACGCGTTTCAAAAAAAGTCTATACCTATCACCTAAGCTTCCACTCAGATTTCCTCACACTGTCCGGTATCGTACGTGTTTGTTTAATCGTCCGGCAACGCCGGCTGGCCGCAAGCGATGATTTCAGTGCTGCAACCGATATGAAACCCTGACGTTGTCGAACATCAACAATAAAAAGAGGTTCAGACAAATGTCTCAACCTCACAAATTTTAGTCATTATAAAGTTTTGATCAATGCCGCATCCAGATATGGCGAGTCATCTGTATAAGCTTGAATCACCGCACTTAACCGAGGATCTTGGGCAATGGCGGCTTGATCGCCTTTGGTTTGTACGCCTACCACGATGCTCCCAGCAGCGATACCGGCAGCAATGCCAGATAATGAATCTTCAAACACCACTGTATGTTGCGGCTGACAACCAAGCTTGATGGCCGCTTTTAAGAACGCATCAGGCGCCGGCTTACTTGCCAAAGTCCCATCATCATAAACGACTTGATCACGATCAAACCATTGCGCTAAATCAAAAGCCTCAAAAAAGAAATCCAAGTTGCGGGGCCCTGAAGCCGTCGCGATCGTTATCGGAATTCCGGCTTGCTTTAAGCGTTCAAAAAAGGCACCCGCTCCTGGCCGCAAGTGAAAATGATCTGAATCTTCACGACATAATTGCCGATAACGCTGCTCTTTATCTTCACTTAGCGTCGCGACTTCTTCAGCTGTCAGTTCACGACCTAATAAGTAGCGTAAGGTCATGGGATTATTTTGCCCATGCACATGTTGATCAAATTCCGTAGGTGTTAGCGCTTGACCGCGATGAGCAATGGCAAACGCCTGCCAGGCAGCCACTTGTTTATCCGCGTCTTCAAATAACGTGCCATTAAAATCAAAAATTACCCCTGCCATGATCAGCCCTCTTAATAGGTTAATAGGTCAATTGCCCAATTTCATCCCCGTGATCGACCGCTTGTGCTGTCACTGTTGGAAAAGATTTCAATAAGTCCATATTGGTGTACACCACCACAATGGTATCATCGCGACCACTAGCTTTAATTTGCGCACTATCGATGGTGCCTAAACGATCGCCGGCTGCAACTGTATCATCAACTTCAACATCGATCACAAACGGAGCGCCATTGAGTTCAACCGTATCTAACCCCATATGCACCAATACTTCCAATCCTTCTGGGGTGGTGATGCCAATGGCGTGCTTGGTCGGGAAAACTGTTGTGATTTTACCTGCAACTGGCGCATAAACCACGCTATCAGCCGGCGTGACTGCAAACCCATCACCCATCATTTTTTGTGAGAATACATCGTCGCTCACTGCGTCGATTGCGATCAATTGCCCACTGATCGGCGCTACGACTGTTTTGCCTTTAGCCTTCTTGAATAATCCAAACATGATCCTTCCTCCTTAAATAACCTCACCCACGCCGATAATAAGTCCGGGTTTCATATGGGCGCAGTTTTACTTGCGGTGCATCTGAATAGTTACTGATCAATAGCTCCCGATTGGTTAAGTCAAAATGACGGGTCACCGTTTCTGCAGTGAAATTGCTGATCACCAATAACTGTTCGTCGTTGAGTTGCCGAGTATAGGCATAAACTTGCGCATCTTCTGGATCAAGCAACGTGTAATCTCCATATACGATCACTGGGTATTCCTCACGCAGTTGGTTCAACCGTTGATAAAAATAATACACAGAATTTTGGTCAGCTAAAGCTTGTTCCGCATTGATCGTCCGATAATTTGGGTTCACTGCAAGCCATGGCACTTGATTTGAAAATCCGGCATTAGTGCTTTGGTTCCATTGCATCGGCGTGCGCGCATTATCCCGCGAGCGCCGATGAATGTAGTGCAGCATGGTTTTGGCATCAACTGTGTGCTGTAAATCAACTAATTCATGGTAGGCATTCAACGTATCCAAATCGCGATAATCACTGATTTGATCAAACGCGACATTGGTCATGCCCAGCTCTTCGCCTTGATAGATATAAGGCGTGCCTTGCATCATGTGCAAACAGTTCGCCAGCATTTTGGCAGAAACCACCCGATATTCAGGTGAATCATTGCCAAAGCGCGATACGGCTCGCGCTTGGTCATGGTTATTCCAGTACAAGCTGTTCCAAGCGCGACCATTCAAAGCCGTTTGCCACTTGGACATTGTTTGTTTCAGCGCCAGCAATGGGACTTTTTTGTCGGTCCATTTGCCCATCACTGGGTCATCATCTAAGCCCATGTGTTCAAACTGAAACACCATTTGTAATTCGTTGCGATCAAAGCCAGTGTAATTGATCGCATCTTCAGTACTGGCTGCAGGGGTTTCCCCCACTGTGATCAAATCATGCTGACTGAGCACTTGTTGATGCATCGCTTTGAGGTAATCATGCACATGCGGACCATTGGCCACCATTGCCAATGATGAGCCATGCGCTTCATCTGCCAAGGTGGGATCATCGACAAAAGTGTCAGGCTTTGAGATCAAGTTGATCACATCCATGCGGAAGCCGTCAATGCCTTGCTCACACCACCAGTCCATCATGCTAAAGATATCTTGACGAACGGCAGGGTTTTGCCAATTGAGATCCGGTTGCTTTTTGCTGAAAATGTGCAAATAGTACTGGCCCACTTCAGGGACATATTGCCAAGCTGAGCCGCCAAACTCCGAGCGCCAATTTGTCGGCGTTTGATCAGCTGGCGCATCCCGCCAAATATAATAATCATGGTAAGGGCTGGTTTTGCTGTGCTTGGCTTCGACGAACCAACGGTGTTCATCTGAAGTGTGATTGACCACTAGATCCATCATCAGCTTCATGCCATGCGCATGGACCGCATCAAGCAACTGTTTGAAATCTGCCATCGTCCCAAATTCTGGCATAATGGCTTGATAATCCGCAATGTCATAACCATTGTCATCATTAGGCGAGCGATAAATCGGATTGAGCCAAATCACCGTTGCGCCGAGATTTTTGATGTAGTCTAAATGCTGAATGATGCCTTGTAAGTCCCCAATGCCGTCATCATTCGTATCTTGAAAGCTCCGTGGATACACCTGATAAACCACTGCTTCTTGCCACCAATGTTTATTCATCGTTTTCTCCTCGATTCCTTCTCATGTCTCTTGCTCGACCTGGCGTTGCTGGACATCAGTCGCCTATGGTCGAGGCATTTACTCAATGGTGCTTTTTAATCAAACGATTCAATTCTTTGGCCACACTGGTTGCGCCACTCATATACACGTACACTTGTCGACCGTGTTTATCCACACTAGTGATGCCAATGCCTAATTGCAACATGACGTCAAAAGGATCGACCCATTCAAGATCGCGAACTTGAACAATAACTGCACTACCAGTCGTGGTCACCAGTTGCACGTTTTCTGGCAAACCTAAGCACTCATACAAAATCCGAGCGCGCTCACCATCATAAGTGAGGCCATATTCATCCAGCGTTTGGTCTGGTCGACACATCCCATTGAGCTGCACTTGCATCTCTTGGATGATTTGTGGGACATCTAGTCCTGCAATCACCTGCACCATTTTATGATGGGTGGTGATTGCAACCGCGCCTAAATCGGTAAAAGCTGATGCTGGCTGCACCGCGTCTAAATCTTTGACCAACACCCGCAACCGCGTGGCACAATTGATCATCGTATCGATATTGGCTTTGCCGCCTAATGCGGCAATATATCCTGAAGCCAGTTGACTAAAATCCCTTTTCATTTGCAATCGTTCCTTCGTGATCAGCTTTCTTTTGGTGCATGATTCGTGAGGTAATTCGACAAGCCCATGGTGAAGATATCCATCAAGATATGGAGATTAGCAAAGAAGTTCTCTTGCCGATCTTGGGTCCCGATTTTTTTGGATACCACATCGAAATACAAATTGTGATCGCTCGCTTGGGCGATTTGATTCTGGCGGAATGAGGTAAAAGACACGATCTTGATGCCTTGCATTTTCAAACTATCCATAAAATGCAAAACTGTGGTATTCATGCCGCTATACGAGATGATAATGACCAAATCGCCAACTTTAACGTTATGTCGTGGTTGGGCAACTTCTTCAGCCGCTGGCGGAAAGACAAAGGTATCGATGCCAAGTAAAAATAGATCCCGTTGTAATTGCTCAGCTGCGATTTGTTGGATCCAGCCTGTCGCATAAATATAAATCGAACCAGCATTGGCAATATCTGCGTACACATCATCCACTTTGGTGCCTTTAAACTGATTTACCGTCCACAGCAATGATTTCACGGTTTGCGACAAATAATCAGAACTCGTCGTGGTGACGTCTTCATCTGCAGACTCAGCCTGCAATAAATATTGCAACTGACTGTAGCCGGTTAAGCCAATTTTCTTACAAGCGCGGAAAATCGATGATTTGGAAAATAGCGATTCGCCGGCAACTTGTTCTAAGCTTGAGGCTCGTACGAAAGACTTGTGTTGCACAATGAACGTGACAATTTCCTTATCGGTTTCATTCAGTTGCGCGTATTTTTGGTTGATCATTAATTCGAGTTTCACTGTAGCCCCTCATTTCTGTTGATAATTCATAATACCGCATTGAAATGATAGCGCAAACAACTCAATTCTCCAAACATTACGCGCTGTTAGCAGACACTAAGCCAATTCTGGCCAATAATCTCGGTTGGCGACAATCAGCTCGTCGAGAATGACCTTGGCCACTGCAGCGTCTGGTACAATTTTGCATAAACTCATCGCTTCCCATAATTTGGTGTAGGAATGTTCAATGTACGCGTCTACTACTAACTTCTCGACGCAGTTTTGCTCCGTGATTAACCCTTTTTGGAACGTCGCCGCATTGCCCATGGCCAAACGTTCTGGCCCATTGGCCCCAAATAATACTGGCACTTCGACCATTGCTGTGGGATCTAGATTTGCCACGGCACCGGCATTTGGAATAATGGCCAACATGCGCTGCTTGGTATCAAACGCAATGGCTGTACAAAGATCCACGATATACGTTGAGTGTTCATCGCTGGTATAGGTGATATCTTTTGCAGTGCCATTTTGAACCACACGCCGACACTCGCCAAAGACATAAGCTTCACGATGCGCTTGAACTTCATCGGTACGCGTATAAGTAGGATCAGCGTGAGCCAACACTGCTTGCGGATACAAATAATATTTCAAATAGGTGTTCGGTAACGTCGTTGGATCTAATGCATACACATCCGCCGCGGCTTTAAACGTTCGCGCCCAACTGGCTTCAGTTTGCGCATCATCATCACCACCAAGCCAATAACCGTTTTTAGCCACGTAGGCTTTGATCTCAGGCATCAAATCCCGGCCTTGGTGATCGCGAATATCCGTCCACCACCCAAAATGATTCAACCCGTAATAGCGAAAAACCAAATCATTGCGATCGTTTAAACCGACAATTTTAGCCATTCGATCCATAATATCAATTGGCATATCGCAGATATTAATGATCTTGGAATTGGGGCGCAGGCGACGCGTGGCTTCGGCGACGATCGCCGCTGGATTCGAATAGTTCAGCATCCACGCATTTGGTGAGTAGCGTTCCATGTAATCCACCAATTCGATGACTCCAGGAATCGACCGCAAGCCATAGGCGATGCCCCCAGGCCCGGTGGTTTCTTGCCCAACGACGCCATGTTTCAACGGAATTTTTTCATCCAAGCTCCGCATGGCATATTTGCCAACGCGAATCTGTGCCATCACAAAATCAACGTCAGAAAAGGCAGTTTCAGGATCAGTCGTGGCTAAAAATTCAATTTGTGGCGCGCGTTCTTTAATGATGATGGCACAAGCATCAGCAATGACCTGCTGACGCTCCGCATCGTTGTCATAAAATTTCAACGTTTTGATTGGAAAGCGCTCGAGTTGGTTCAGTAACGTCAATACGATCCCAGGGGTGTAGGTGCTCCCACCACCGGCGATCAGAACAGAAAAGGCTTGTTTGGTCATGTTAGTGCTCCTTTCGCTCGCGACTATTCGACGTGCTTACCCTTCGAGTATCAGATTCAAAGCAAACTCTTGCAAGCGATTTCAATTATTCTGGGAAATATTCCAAAAATAGTGAAATGATTCAAGAGTTGAAATATATTTCGGCCTTCAATGTCTCATCGCGCAGACCAAAAAGCGACCGAGACAAAATTGTCTCGACCGCTTTTGTTTAAAATCTAAATCATTCGTCACTGCTGTAGTGTCAGCCTTCAACTGCGCATCAAGGCGTAGATCGATTTTGTTGTCATATGCAAGCGTATCGTAAATTTCTGTATCGTTGCATGCGCAGTATCCGCCAAGTTGACAAACGATAACAACTATTCTCGTTCTTGAGGGGCTTTCATCGGTGTAAACCGGTGCAGATCTGCTGGGTCATCGTCAGCATGGGCAACGCGTTGGGCCTTAGCCGCAGCGACGGCTTGGCTCATAAAAATCTGCTGTGAATCGATCAAGGTCTTACCGCGCAAGTCGACCCGCTCCCAAGTGGCATCTGGTTGCAATAACCGTGT
>CAKRHU010000012.1 GCA_934339215.1 uncultured Lacticaseibacillus sp. | reverse complement strand
AGCAAAGGCACAATGCCTAAAAGGAGGACTCTATGTTAACTGTGTACCGCCTTATCCAAGCGCTACACATCAGACAAACCGTCACTTGAAGTTGTCAGTTTGCAAGCAGATGTCGATACGATCACCGCAGTTATCGGGCCATCAGGCGCCGGCAAAACCACACTTTTGCGCAGTTTAAATCAATTGCGCAAAGACGATGAAGGGCAAGTTTGCTTGGATGATGTCGACTTGCGCCAATTGTCTAAGCACGATTTGCAAAAGGCGCGTCGCAATATCGGTATGATTTTTCAAAACTATAATCTGATCGATGCCCTCAGCGTTTTAGAAAATGTCTTGCATGGCTGTTTAGGGGCCAAGTCCACCATCGCGGGGATGTTGGCGCATTATACGGCTGAAGAAAAGCAAGAGGCGATGACGTTGATCGATGAAATGGGCTTGAGCGATTTCGCCTATACCGCCTGCAAACATTTATCTGGCGGGCAAAAACAACGGGTCGGCATCGTGCGGGCGTTGATGCAACACCCTAAGATGATATTATGCGATGAACCGATCGCCAGCCTTGATCCTAAATCCGCCGAAATGGTGATGACGATTTTGTGTCGGTTAGCCGATGATAAAGGCTTGATCGTGGTGGTCAACTTGCATCAAGTGGACATCGCCATAGAATATGCCGATCACATTGTGGCATTAAATCATGGACGTAAGGTCTTTGATGGCGTGCAGGCATGTTGGCGTTAGGGTTTGAACCTTTGCTTGCGACTGATATCCAATCGCCGATCATCACGAGTTTTAAACATCCAGACGCCAACTTTGATTTCCGAAAGTTCTATGAAGCTTTAAAACAAGCTGGCTTTATTATTTATCCTGGTAAAGTTTCAAAAGCCAAGACCTTCCGCATTGGCAATCTCGGTGAGATTTATCCTGACGATATTCAACGTTTATTGCAAGTGATCGGCAAAACTGAAGGCGTACAACCAACCAGTCGCGGTGAACGGCTAAAAAAGTCGCCTGGAGGAGATCCAGACGACTTTTTGCATGGCTGACTTTATTGAATATTGTCCCAATCGATACGCCGATTTTTGGTGTAAAACTCATGATCATGTTCAGAAATTTCACGCATCACTTTAGCTGGTGTGCCCACGGCGACAACATTGCTCGGCAAATCATGGGTGACAAAAGCACCAGCGCCGACGACGGTGTTATCGCCGATCGTCACGCCAGGTAACACAGTGACGCCAGCGCCGAGCCAACAATTTTCACCGATATGGATTGGCAAATTATATTGATAGCCTTGCACGCGTAAGCTAGGTTCGATCGGATGTCCTGCAGTGGCTAAGGTCACATTTGGGCCAATCATGGTGTGTGCGCCGATGAAAATTTCGCCATCATCGACTAACGTCAGGTGATAATTGGCGTAAACGCTAGCCCCTAAGTGGACATGGTGACCGCCCCAATTGGCGTAAAACGGTGCTTCAATATAGCAATCTGGACCGACTTCAGCAAATAATTTTGTCAAGAGTTCAGCGCGCTTGGTTTGCTGGCTAGGCAAGGTTTGATTATAAGCCGCGGCTAGATCCTGATAATGCATTTGGGTTTTCATTAATGCCGCATCATTAGGTAAATAGAGTTCGCCAGAAAATAATGGATTCATCATGCCCTCCGTTTGCGCCACCAGTGGATGACCAAGGTGGCGACAAAAGCCAGTAAGACGAAAATTGAAAAGAACGTGTTAGAAACTTCAATACCGATGGCCGGCAAGGATAATCCGAGCTTAATGGCGATGAATCCGATCAGGACATAAGCCATGTACAGCAATTCTGGGACTTTGGCTAATAAGACGATCATCCCAGAAGCCACAAATCGCATCGCTAAAATCCCGATCATGCCACCGATCAACACGATCACCGGATTATTATCGATGGCCAAAGCCGTCAGGATCGAATCGATGGAAAACACAAAATCCAAAAAGACAATCGCTGCAACTGTTCCCCAGAAGCTTCGCGGTTTGGCTGCTTTCAGGGTTTCATCTTTGGGGTTGTGTTGTTCCCAGAAAAAATGCAACGACATCCACAATAAATAGCTAGCCCCTAAGGCTTTAATTGCCCAGAACTTGATCAAATAAGCCCCGAGGCCAATGGCGATAAAGCGTAAAATGTAAGACCCCCACAGCCCCCACATTAAGGCCGCGTGTTCTTTTTTCGGTTCTTTTAAACTGGCAGTTTGCGCGGCTAACACCACGGCATTGTCGACAGATAACAGACATTCCATGACCGCTAAGGTGGCGATGGTTGCCAATCCGGCGCCAGTCATAATGGCACTGTGCCAATCGCTAACTTCAAAAAACGGTTTGTAAAGCTTAATCAGGGTGTTGATGATGGATCCTCCTCAGTGGTTTCTTACATTATACTAAAAAACCAATTAAAAACACCAAATGATTCGGGATATGATACAGTGAAAGAAGATTGGGGGAGATTAAGTGCGGGTAACAAAAACAAAGGCCAATGTGATGCTGTTGTTGGCAGCGATTATTTGGGGTGCGGGGTATATTTTTAGCAAGCAAGCAACCAACGCGGGGATGCATGCCGGGTTGATCAATGCGATTCGCGGCTTCATTTATGCCGGTTTGGCTTATGCTTTTTTCCACAAAACCATCAACCAAATGACCAAACGGGATTTAAAAATCGGCTTGATCGCAGGCGGTATCAATTTCTTAGGCTATCAACTGCAAACTATCGGCCTAATGTACACCACGCCTGCCAATAATGCTTTCCTCACCGCGATTTATGTGGTGATGATCCCTTTTATCGTGTGGGTGTTCTTCCATCAAAAACCAGAGCGCAAAGCTTACTTTGCCATTGTGATTTGTATGCTGGGGATGGCGGTGCTCACCGGGGTGTTCTCGCGCGGCGTGAGTTTGCATATCGGCGATCTCTTGACGATTATTTCAGCAGGCTTTTATGCCTTGCAAATTGTGTATTTTGGGATGTCTGCGACAGAATCGAGTCCTTGGATCATTGCGTTTATGTTAGGGATTACGCAAGGGGCATTTGGTCTTGTTTATAGTTTGTTGTTTGAAACGCAGACTTATGCCACTGTGCATTGGGTGCAAGGCTTGATTCCCGTGGTGATCTTGGGGATCGTATCGAGTTTTGGCGCACAGACTTTGCAACTCGTCGGTCAGCGTTATACTGATCCCACACCAGCAGGGCTGTTATTGATGACCGAATCGATGTTTGGGAGCGTCTTTTCTGTGGTGCTAGGGTTTGAACCGATGACTTGGGATCTGGTGATCGGCGGTAGTTTGATCGTAGTCGCCTTGGTGATCATGCAAGTCGGCTTTCGGCGGCTTTGGTTGTTTAAAAAGCGCGTGTGATCACGGCTGCGGAAAAATTAACGGGATTGCTTGTTGTAAAGCAGTCATTGGTTGCGTTGCGTCTTGACCGTCACCGATCAGATCCACAATCACCACATGTTGGTATAAGGTGGCTAACTCTAAGCTGACGGATTGAAGTTGCTTAAAGCGTGGATCGCGAGTCACCAATGCTTGGCGAAAACTCGCCTCAAGTGCTGTGATCATGGTTGTTTGTCCATTGAACTCAGGGGTTTGGATCGTATCCAACAGCCGGATGTGGTGGGCCTGTTGAAGAATTGTTGATGGCATCGGTTGCCACAACGCGTCAAGGTGTTGGCTGTGGATGCGTTGCACACACTCGGCGATCACCGGCGCTTGAACCTTCATACCTAGTTGTCGTGCTAAGTCATATTTATCGACGTAATGGTGATAAAACGTGGCTTTGCCGATGTGGGCGCTGGCCACTAAGTCAGCAATGGCGATTTTTTGTAAAGGCCTGGTGGCGAGTAACGTCCAAAAAGCTTGCTGAATTGCGGCTTGCGTTTTAACGACGCGTAAGTCTTGAGTCATGAGCGCCTCCGATTGGGCTTGGATTTGGCCTTATTGTAACGCTTTATCTTCGTAATTGGATGAAATAATCATTATTAATGATATTTTTAATTTTTATATATCAAAATAAATCGAAAATAATCAATAAAAAGGTGTGAATTGCCAACTATTCACACCTTTTTATTTACTCTTCAATTGTTTTGCCTTCAATGGTCATACAATCGCGCCCAGCACGTTTGGATTGGTAAAGATAATGATCGGCGCGTTTAAACACTGCCGTGGCATTACCGTCATTTGATTTCGCCATGGCTAATCCAAATGAGGCTGATAATTGAAATTCGCCAAGTTCGCCATGAACTATTGCTTGGCGAATGCGCTGCTGACACTGCTTGAGGATGTCGGTTGCAGAGTCAAGTGTTGCGCCAGGCAAAATAAGCGCAAATTCTTCGCCACCTGTGCGGTAAAACTGATAGCCAGAATTTTCAGTGTGTAAGTAGGCTTGGATGGTTTGTGAAACCGTCATTAAGGCTTGATTGCCGACTAAATGGCCATAATGATCATTGATGTGCTTGAAGTGATCAAGATCTAAGGCAATCAATGCCAAAGGGCCGTCTTGGCTTTGCAAGTAGGCATGGTTGAAGTCACGTTGAAACATGGTTCAATTGCGCGCTTGAGTCAAGCCATCGTATTGGACTTCTCGGGTGAGTTTGGCAATGACTTGTTGATCGCGACGCTGATAGTGGTCGAAGTCCCATAACGCAAAATAGGCCCAAGCAAAACCGATGAAATTGGTCATGGCCAAAGCCGGCGTCAAGGCTTGACTGTTGAGCCAGACGATCACCCAAAAGAATGCACCAATGATGATGGGTGGTAGCAAGTAGAGAAATTCATGTTGCTTTAAGCGTTTGCCATACCAGCGTTCACCATAAACTGCCAAGCAGCCCAATAAATAAGCTGGCGTAGTCAGCCAGTTCATCCCACCATCAGTGGCAAACATCCCCAGGCCAACGGCTTGGATGATGACAAAATCTGCTAAGTTAGTGACTAAGAGATTACTGTACATCAAGACGATCAGCTGGATATTGACCAGTGCCCAAAATAGCCAGCCAGTGGTCGCAGAATTGATCACCCGCAGTAAAATCAACATGCCACAAAGATAAATCACTTGCGGAACCCGTTGTTCGAGGGCTGATAAACTGTGATTTTTTGCCAAGCGTAATTTCGTGCCAGTTTCAATTTGCGTGTAAACACTGGCAAAACCAAGGGTCGCGATCACGACGATAAATAAATTTGCGATCCCAATCCGGATCATGGCCACACCATCCTTTCCTTGTGTTTAAGCAGAACCATTTTTATGCTTTAGACGATCCGCGGTAAGATCGGTTTGTTAAAATAATAGCCTTCGCCAATCGTGATACCTAGGTTTTCGGCTAAATGCACATCAGCGTTAGTCCGCATGTGATCGAGAACGAAACGACACCCATTGGCTGCGGCTAATCCTTGCCAGTAACGCAAAGTCGACATTAACGAGGCGTCATTCAAACGCGTACGCAATTGTGGCAGAGGGGCTTTGATCAGTGCAAACGCGCCTAAATACGGGATGAAGGCGTCTCCTTCAGGTAATCCTGCCACGTCTAAACCAAATTTGATCTGGGCGTTTCGATACATAGGCAAGACTTGTTGAAAAGCGTGAAGATTACTGAAGGTGGTCAGCTCAATCGTGAAATGTAGGATGGCCTCAAATTGGTTAAACCACGTACACAATTGCTTGGCTTTGTGCGTATCACACACGTCAGCAAAGCTTAAATTCACTGACAACTGGCTGATGGGTAATAATTGCGTTAACACATCGGTATCCGTTAGCGTCGCAATCGTCATCGCAGCGGCTGGCCGCCACTGATTCTCGACAAAAATTTGACTCATTAATTCCCCTTGCCAAGTGGCTTGCGTCTTTAAATCCACGAAAGGCTGGGTGAAGTACGTGTAGCTGACAAGTTTCGTGCGCACGGCGCCATTATCTAAAGTCGTCCCATCAACGGTAATACAATCGCGGCCGCGCTGTTTTGATAAGTATAAACTCGCATCGGCGCGCCGTGATAAGTCATCTAAGCTGGTGTCACCGGCATTGTGCGTAGTGACACCGGCAGACAAACTCACCGATAATTTATGTTGGTCATAAGGCACAGTCATTTGCCGAATGGCTTGCCACAGTTTAACCGTCAAGGCTAAAGCTTGGGCTTGATCGAAATTTGGCATTAACACGGTAAGTTCTTCGCCGACGGTACGATACAAACTGACCAGCGGTGGCAATTGCTGATATAATTTGGCTACCACAGCGATCAGCACTTGATCGCCGGCCGCGTGTCCATAAGTGTCGTTATAATTTTTGAAATGATCGATATCAATGGCCGTAACCGCTAAAGGCGTCTGATCGGCTTGCGTTTGTAAAAAGGCTTGAGCACCGACTCGACGTAGGCGATTTAAATTGCCTACGTGTGTCAAGGTGTCATGATCCAAGCGTTCCAATAACTCAGCGCGTTCGCGCTTTGCAACGTGAGCGCGCAACGTGTAAATCATGCTGGCGACCATGGTCAATAAGTAAAGGCCTAAATAGCCGAGGCGATGTGGATCGCTTAAGTGCGCAAGTGTTACCCAGTATAAACTGCCAATGATACCGGCAAACACCAAAGCAGGCCACCACTGGGTATAAAAACTGTGTCGCAGAGTGTAAGCCCCTAAGCCGATCACGGCTAACGCGACCCAAGACCACTGCATTTCAGGCCGGGCCGCAAGCCAAAATCCGAGTAAAATCAACCAGCGCAAACCGTATTCCCAAGGTTGTAAATGCGAGTTAAAGACAAATTGGGTGAGAATAAACAACTGCAACACTAAATAGATCTCACGACTTTCGCTGATACCGGGAATAAAAGCTTGTAACACCAAGGCGATGGCTAAGGACAATAAGGCCAACGCCCAAGGTCGCGTGCGGCGCAAGGTGGGCTGGGTTGCCGGGATCGCTAAATCGCCAAGCCCACGGCTGACTGCAGTGTAGCCGATCACTGCCAGTAACATGCAAACTAAGTCACCAAACCATACCACAATCACACCTCTAATATGCGTCAATTCAATAGATATTAACTATATTTTGATACTTTTAATTGAGTTTAGCAAACAATAATGTCATGTCGATCAGGAAAACTGATTTCATGATATGCATGAAAACAAGCAAAAACGCCTTTGGTCACATGATGCAACTCAAAGACGCTAATTTCAAAAAATCAATTATAAATTTATATCTTTAGTCACGTGCCTGTTCATCTAAAGAAAAGACGGCAACACAACCTAGCCCAGTATGACTGGCAATGGCAGCGCCGATATGGCCGATGGTGATTGGCGTATCTGGAAACTGCGCATGAATGCGATCTCGCACAATGGCAGCAGCATCTGGCGCGTCAGCAGTGGCGATCAAGACGCGATGGCTAGGATCATGAGTGATCGCGGCGATGGTTTCATCTGCCAAGGCATGCAGAGAGCGTTGCCGTGAGCGGGCTTTTTTCACCACGCGTAAATGACCATCAGTATCCACATCCATCACCGGCTTGATGTTGAGCAAAGTCCCTAAAGCGGCAGAAGTTCTGGAGACGCGGCCGCCATGATAGAGATAGTTTAAATCGTCTACAGTAAACCATTGGCGATAGCGTAGACGATTGGCTTCTAGCCAGTCCGCGATTTCATTTAACGATTTGCCGGCTTGTTGTTGGTCGATGGCATCTAAGACCACCAAGCCTTCGCCATTGGCCGCAGCCAATGAATCGACTAAGCGGATCTTGGCGTCAGGGTGGTCTTCTAAAAGGATCTGCTTAGCTTGTTCAGCAGAACTAAAAGTCCCGCTTAAGCCGCTGGAAAAGCCTAAATATAAAATCGGCGTGTTGGCTTCAACATAAGGGGTGAAGAAGTCAATGAATTGCCCAACATTGACTTGCGCTGTGGTGGGCATCACACCTTGGCCGATTTGGGCATAAAGCTGATCCAATTTAAAGGTTTCCCCAAGATCGTCGATGTGATCGACACCGTCCACATCCACGTGCATGGACACGAAGTCGACGCCAGCGGCTTGTAGCGTTTGATAAGGTAGATCACAAGCGGAATCTGTCAATAATTGAAACATACGTGGCTCCTTAAAATTTAAGACATATATGGTCATGATACGCCAATCAATGAAAAACGCAATGAAAGCCGGACAGATTCGTGAGGGCGAAACTATGCAAAAAATAGCGTGACTGTCGTCTGCTTTTGAGATAACAGTCACACTGTTGACGAGTTATTTCACTAATTCATCGGCAACCACTAATCGCTTGCTGATGACACCTGGTTCAGATACCCTTATTTTGCCGTGGCATCTGTGATATCGACTTTTTTGGTGACGATTTTTTGTTGATAGAAGACATCCGCAATGGCTTGTTGTTCTTTCAAAATGCTGTCAGACACGCTACCGAAGCTGTAAGTCCGACGATCGACCATTTTCTTGACGATCGACTTTTTAAGCTTCAACATCTTCATCAACATGGTGGTGAGCTGGGTTTTGTGGTTGTTAGCCCAAGTCATGTCTTGGCTTAAGTACTTGGTCAATAACTTGGAAACATCCTTATTCTTGGAAGCGTAAGTCTTCGTGGAAATCAAGAAGTCGCGGTTTTTCGCCAAGCCAGTGTCATCGACTAACAAAGTGGCATCATTGTTGACTTCAGCAGTGGCGGTGTAAGGATCCCAACTGGCCCAAGCATCAACGGTGCCTTTAGCAAAGGCCACGGCAGCCGTGGCTTGATCCATTGACACCATCTTCACGTCAGAAGTGGAAAGGCCGGCTTTTTCTAAGGCCTGGATCAACATGTATTGACTGGAAGTTCCTTTGGTGTAGGCGATGGTTTTGCCTTTGAGGTCAGCTAAGCTGGTGATGCCAGAGGTCTTTTTAACTTCGATCCCAGAGCCTTGCACTTTATCAGAGCCAGCTGCGACGTAAACGAAATCTAAACCATTGGCTTGCGCGGTAACGGGTGGGACATCGCCGACGCGGGCGTAATCGATGTCGCCGGACTTCAAGGCAGTGGTCAATGCGGTGCCGTCTTGGAATTCTTTGAAGACCACTTTGTAGCCTTTCGCTTTCATTTTCTTGGCGAGTTCACCGCGAGCGCGGGAAATGTCGACAGGATCTGCTTTTTGATAACCGATGGTGACTGTGGTGAGCTTGGTTGCGCTGGTTGAATGGGTTGAAGACCAGCCGAACCAAGCGATGGCAGCGACGATGACGACTAACAGGATGGTGAGTAGACTTTTTTTCTTCATTAACGATGAGCTCCTACTGAGAGTAATTGTTCCCGCAATTGTGGGCGTAAGATCTTACCAGTGGTGTTGCGCGGAAATTCACGGACGAATTCCACCCGCGTTGGGGATTCAAACTTTGCCAAGTGGCTGCGGCCAAAAGTGAGAATTTCTTCGCGTTGTTCCGCTTCGTTGATGCCCGGCGTGGTGGAAACCAGTACTGCGGTGACTTCTTCACCATATAAGTCATCTGGCATGCCGATGACAGCTTGTTGTTCGATGAAAGGCAACTCAGACAAAACGGATTCAACATGGGCAGGTGCGACTTTTTCACCGCCACGAGAAATGATCTCCTTTTTGCGGCCTTTGACAAACAAATAGCCATCTTCATCAAAGTAGCCGAGATCCCCGGTCAAAAACCAGCCGTCTTGAAAGGATTCTGGCTTTTCATCGTCTAAATAATGAGTGATCACATGATCGCCTTTAATGGCAATTTCACCTAAGGCGCCAGGCGCGTCAGTGAAGTGATCAGCGATCAAAATTTTCACCTCAGTGCCAAACGGTAATCCAGCAGAGCCAATTTTTGGCGCATCATGGGGATTAGTGGTACACTGACTTGACGCTTCCGTCATGCCATAACCTTCAATAATTAAGGTGTGGAAGCGGTCTTGAAAGGCGCGCAGCCGTTCTTCTGGTAAAGCAAATGAGCTGGAGCGGACAAAGCGTAAATTGACTTGGCTTTGCAAACGACCATAAGCGGCGTTGGCTTTTTCATTCAATAATAAGAAGCTGACGATGGTTGGGACCACTGATACCCAAGTGACATGGTTATCCGCGACTTGTTGCCAGAAGCGGCTGGCAGAAAATTTCGGGGTGACCAAAATGCGGGCATTGGCAACGCGAGAAGATAAGGTCGACATCACTTGCGCGTTGATATGAAACATCGGCATCATGATCATCGCCGTGTCTTGTTCTGTCATGTGATTGGATTCGGCGTCATGCGTCGCGGCATTGAGCATGATGCGATGGGATAAGCCGACGCGCTTGGGTTTGCCAGTGGTGCCAGACGTGTTTAAAATCAAGCCGAGGTCTTCATCTTGGACTTCAGAGTGATCAACATCCGTCCGGTGTTCCAATTGCTTGGTGTCTGCGATCACTTGCATTTCAGCAGTGTTGACTTTCAAAGCAGACTTGGCAAATCGGGCATCAGTCCACGCTTCAGCTAACGCGTCAGTGGTTAATACCAACGGATATTGGAATTGGTTCCAGTCGGCTTTCAACCCGGCAATTGGCGTCGTTGGAGAAATTGGGTGAATAATGATACCTAGATTCCAAGCCGCTTGGTTGATTACTGGAAATACGGCCGAGTTTTCTAAGCAAACCAAGACGACATCGCCGCGACCGAGGTTCATCGCGGTAAATAAGTTTTGCAGTTGATCGACGTCTTGTTGGAGTTCAGCGCAGGTAAACCAGCGATCCATGGCGGCGTCTTTAATGATATCGCGCTTTGGATTATTCTTTAGTTGATTGGACAGAAGCGTGGTTAATTTGGTCATGCGCCTTGTCTCCTTTCTTGTTAAACAAGTGAATTTGTGGCCGCCCGATCAAAATGCCAAACGGGGCGACCTTGTAACAGAACCACGCGATCCCAAAGCTCATGCCAAGCACTAAGGCATAGCCAACTGGAATTAAAGCGACATAAGTCCAGTCGGGGAAGTGGGTGAATTTTAAGAGGTAACTTAGTAGCGTTAAGCCGATGGTTTGATCCAAATAGATCCCAAAGGACACTTTGGCACCATTTTTGACGAATAAATCAAACCATGAGCCAACATGTTTTTTGCGCCAGCGGTCATAGATCTTGCCGACCCCAAAGACGAAAATGATCATCATGGTGTCATACAACAACATATAAGGTTGATGTGGGGATACCGCACTGGTATGCGTGAGGTCTAAGACGTTGCGGTTCCAGAAGTAGTAAGCGACAGTTCCGAGCCCAAGCGCTAAGGTAACCGTACCGATAGCTTTGGCGTATTTCTTAATGAAGGCGACCATCGCTTGATAATGCAGCGAGGTGAAGGCCCCGAAGATGAAGTAGAACTGATAAGTGAAGACGTTGACGCCATAAGCGCGCAACCACCAGATCCAGTTGCTCCGATCGACATGCGGTAAGCCGTACTTGATCCCAAACATCAACAGCATTTGAATGGCAAAGCTGATGCCTAAGATCCAACCATGATGGCCGGTGAATTTCTTGAACAACCATACCAAAAACGGAAACAGCAGATACAACTGCAAGGTGACCAAAATGTAGTACATGTAGAATTGATCCCCATGAATGATCGCGCTGTAATAAGTTGAGGCGAAGTTGTTCAAAGAAAATCCCGGCATCCCAACGATCAAGGCAAACACCATGAGGATAAAGTTCCACAACAAGTAAGGCCAACCTGACCCGGCAAAGCGCTTCTTAAAGAAGTTCGGCCAGTCGTCTTTCTTATAGTAGTTTAACGTCAATACCAAGCCGGTCATAAACATAAAGCCCATGCGCGTGAAGTGAATGGTCAAATGCGTCGATAGCAATAACATATGCGCCCACCCGGTGGCATTGCTCATGCTTTGTGCAAACGCGGTGGTGGTGTGATTCAGCAATACCCCAAAAATGAACATAATGCGCATGGCATCAACTTCATATAAATATTTCCGCTTTTTCTTTTGTCCAGTCGCCAACGCTCAAACCTCCTGTGGGGTGTTCAAAATCACGTTCAACACGTCTTCTGAAACCGTCCCGATAGTCGCGGCATCTTGCCCCTTTGCACCGTCTGCTTCATAAACGTTGGTGCCATCTTTGACCACGATCACGCGGTCAGCCATCCGCGCCGCTTCTTCGACGTCATGTGTGATCAAAAGCGTCGTGAGGTGCTGTTGTTGGCAGATCTCAGTGATCGAGTCTTGCATTTTACGCCGGGTCAAAGCATCCAAGGCGCCCAGTGGTTCATCAAGTAACAATAACTGCGGATCTGCCATCAAAGCACGGCCTAAAGCCAAGCGCTGTTTTTGCCCACCGGATAAGGAGCTAGGATAAGAATCTGGGAAATCTTGTAAGCCCACTGTTTTAAGCATTGCCTTGGCGCGGTCTTGTTGAACTTTATCATTGGATTTGAAGGATAAGTTTTGAACATTGGTCATCCAAGGCAGTAGCCGGTCGTTTTGGAACATGACGCGGGTGACCATCTCAGGGTCAGCGTATTGGATCTTGCCTGAAGTCGGTTGTTCCAGCTGCGCAATCAAACGTAAAATAGTGGATTTTCCACCGCCTGACATCCCCACTAACGCGATGAATTCGCCTGGATAAATGGAGAAGTTGACATCATGCAGCGCGGTTTTATCGCCGTAAACTTTGCCGATGCGCGCTAAGGTCAATAAAGGTTCAGCCATGTTAACGACTCCTTTCTGCTTGCCAATCAAGGCAAATATCTTCGAGTAATTTTGCAATTAAGTCGGAAACCTTGCCCAGTAACGCATAAATTACGATACATAAGAGGACGGTTTTCATGTTCATGAATTCTTGGGCATTAGTGGCCATGTATCCGATCCCAGAAGTGGAACTGATCGTTTCAGCCACGATCAAGGTCGTCCACATCACCCCTAAAGCGTAACGAACGCCCACTAAAATGGTGGGCAGCGCACCTGGGAACACGATTTTGGTGAGCATTTCGCGTTTGGATAACCCGTAAGCTTGGCCCATTTCGATCAATTCTGGGTCAACGGAAGTGATACCGTGGAAAGTGTTGATGTAAATTGGGAACATCACGCCAACTGTGACCAAAGAGATCTTGGCGGTTTCACCGATCCCAAACAAGATGATCACCACAGGAATCAAGGACAAATGGGGGATGTTGCGCAGCATTTGAATCGTGGAATCAAACAATGCGCGGGCGGTTTTGGATAAGCCGTTGAGCATCCCGAAGAAAAAGCCAACGGCGCCACCAATTGCAAAGCCGACTAAGGCGCGATACAAACTGATGCCCATGTTCTTTTGTAATTCGCCACTTTGCCACAAGCTCACCCCATCTTGAATCACAGACCAAGGGGTGGGTAACAGCTTGGTCGAGATCCAACCAAAGGTGCCGGCAATTTGCCAGATAATAATTAAGGCAACTGGGATCAGCCAAGGTAAAAGCTGTTTGAAACTGTAGGCGCGGGGCCGTTTGGTGTTGCGGGTCAAGTCCGTCGCGTTATCCATAATGTCATCTCCAATGATTTTTTAATGTCGTTTGTTAATGTTGCTAATCATAGGCAGGTAAGCTTAAACCCATCTTAAAAGACTAGAACTTTCCTGAAACTTCTGATTTTTGCGCAAACGCTGTCCGGCATCGTAAGTGTGTTTTGAATCTTCCAGCAAGCTATACCAATAGCCTTGCGGCCCGAAAATCTGTGGGTT
>CAKRHU010000011.1 GCA_934339215.1 uncultured Lacticaseibacillus sp. | reverse complement strand
TCTAAAACCGAATGATGCATCCCATAAACCAGGTAAACGATGAGTCCAATGACAAACCAGACACCTGAATACAGCTTGGCCTGAATATCCAGCCCTAAAAAGACGATCAATGCGCCGATAAAGGCTAATGCCGGCATCACGGGATACCAAGGCATTTTAAACGCTGGATCAGCGATGTCTTTGCCTTCGCGCGGCCGCAAGCGATAAATGCCTAAGCTGACAAACATGAATGCGATCAACGTCCCGGCCGAAATCAATTGGGATAAGAAATCAAAGGGGAACAACGCACCGATAATGACCCCGATGACCGTCAATACCAATAACGCATGATTCGGTTGGCCTTTTTTAGCCGTCAGCTTACCTAACGTCTTTGGTAACATGCCATCACGGCCAAAGCTATATAACAAACGACTGCCAGCCATCATCATGCCGATCAAGGCGGTAAACATCCCAATAACGGCAACGGATTCGATCACCGTTGCGGCTAAGCGATGTCCGGATTCACGCAATGCCCAGCCCACTGGCTCCGCATTGCCGGCATATGCAGAGTATTTAAACATCCCCACTAATACTAACGACACTGCCATAAACAAAATCACAGCGACGATCAAACTGCCGATGATCCCGCGCGGCATGGTTTTTTCTGGATTTTTAGCTTCTGCAGAATTGGCAGCGATGGAGTCAAACCCGATATAAGCCAAGAAAATCGTACTCATCCCCGCATAGATCCCTTTCCAACCACCAAACGCAGAGCCGTCTGCATTGACGTGATAAGCCGGGATAAACGGCGCGTAGTTACTTGGATGAATCGCGGTTAAGCCGATGGCGATAAAGGCTAAAATTGCCAGTACCTTCAACACCACTAAGATATTTTCAACGCGCGCGGCTTCACTGACCCCGCGAGATAATAACCACGCCACCAACAAAATCACCACAGTGGCGATCAGATCCATCACCCCACCGTTATGTCCTAAGGGGTTGGCTAAGGCGTTCGGGACCACTAACCCGAAACTGGCTAATAACCCCCGTAAGTTTGCCGATAGTCCCGAAGCCACAAACGCAACGGCGATAAAGTATTCAGCCAATAACGCCCAACCGGCGATCCAGCCAAAGACTTCGCCAAACACCACGTTGATCCAAGAATAAGCCGACCCAGCAAACGGCATCGCCGCTGCCATCTCTGCATAGGCGAAAGCGACTAGGCCAGCGACAATCGCGGCACCTAGACAACTTAACGCCACGGCCGGTCCAGCATGATCAGCTGCCACCACCCCGGGTAAGGTGAAAATCGTCGTGGACACAATGGTCCCGACCCCTAAAGCCAAAAAGTCTTTGACGCCTAGGACCCGTTTGAGATGAGAATCTTTATCTTCATAGACACTAGGATCTTCTTTTTGAAGCATCCGGGTGAACAGCTGACGCATAGGAACCTCCTAAATTAACGGTAGTTGAGATTATGAGAAACGCTCTTAATATTATTCTATTAATTGCCACAAATGTCAACTGCTTCTATAGAAATTGCCGCTTTTCAATATTCCCACGCAAAAAGGCCGATCTCATCGACCGACCTTTTGAGGAGTTGTTCGCTTTGAACTATGCGCGTTCAACATTGGCTGCTGGTACACGGTTGCTTTGTTTATGATCCGCATTGCGCACCGCGGCTTTGATATCGACTTTTTTACCGGTGGCTTTTTGCACGTCATGCCATTCAGCAGCGGCGGCAAACAGTAAGTCAGAAGCAGAGTTAACCGCGGTTTCAACGGAATCTTGGATCACCCCGATAATAAAGCCGACCCCAACGACTTGCATGGCGATGTCGTTAGAAATTCCAAAAATCGAAGCTGCCATGGGAATGATCAACAAACTCCCACCAGCGATCCCACTAGCGCCAGTTGCTGCCAGCGCCGTCAGGATACAAAGAATCACCGCTAAGAAGAAGGACACGTGGATGCCTAAGGTCGCACAAGCAGCTAAGGTCATCACCGATACCGTGATCGCCGCCCCACCAGAGTTGGCCGACCCGCCTAAGGTGATGGACACCGCGTAAGATTCTTTGTTCAAGCCGAGGTCTTCACAAGCTTGCAAGTTGATCGGAATGTTCACGGCAGAACTGCGCGTGAAGAAAGCTGGAATCCCGGAAACTTTCAACGTCCATAGCGTCAGTGGATATGGGTTTTGTCCCGTCATCACAAATACCATCAATGGATACAAGATCAAGTACACCGCCGCCATGGTCCCGACCAGCAGCAAGACCAATTGGCCGTACTTGGCAACACTGGCAAACCCAGTTTCGGAAATCGACGTATAAATCAAACCACAGATCCCAAATGGGGCAAATTCGATGACTAACTGCGCGACTTTGATGATCGCATCGGAAATTTCAGTGATCGTTTGCCGGGTTTGCTTGGAAGCTAACCGTAACATGAAACCGATCAACAACGCCCAGAATAAAATCGACAAGTAATTGGCATTGACGATGGCATCCAAGGGGTTGCCCACCGCGTTGACCAAAAGATCTTCGATGACTTTGCCTAATGATTTTGGTGCATTGGCAGCGACTTTGACGGACTTGGGTAAATTCAATTTCAGCGGGAACAACCAAGAAGCGGCCACTGCGGCAAACGCAGAGAGTAAAGTGGCTGACAAGTACAGCTTGATCACAGAACCGAAGTGGTTTTCGCCACCTTCACGAAAGGCTGAAATCGCCGATAAAATTAAGAAGAACACCATGACTGGCGCGATCCCTTTTAACGCCCCAACAAACAACTGACCCATGACGCCAATAAAAGCAGCCTTAGGGAAAATAACGGCCAAAGCGGCACCAATCACCAAGCCGATGATGATCCGCAAGATCAAACTGACCGAACGATATTTAGCAAACATTGCAACTCCTCCATCACATGTTTAAGTTGATGTTTACCATTGTACATCTTTCTTATACACTTGTCTACGTTAAACGACACTAAAGATTAATTTTTTCTGTGATTTCATGAAAATAGCCATAATTTCCCAACAAAAAACGACCCGCGCTGAGGCGAGCCGTATAGTTTATCGCTGACTACTTCAATGAAGCGCCGACAAAGTTGTACATGTTAGCAGGACTATAGGTCAAGCCTTTGATGGACTTGTTGACTAAGTGCGCTTCAACCGTTTGATACAAAGGTACCATCCCGGCTTGTTGCGTCAACAGTTGTTGGGCTTGTTGCAAATCATCGTAACGCTTCGTTGCATCCCCGGCATCAGTGGTCTTAGACTTCTTGATCAAATCGTCGTATTTGGCGTTGGACCAAAAACCAAAGTTGTACGTATTGCCAGTGGTATACATATCCAAGAAGGTGATTGGATCTGGGTAATCCCCTTGCCAACTGGAAAGGACTAATTGGGTATCGCCTGACAGAGAACGGGCAACACGCGTCTTAAATGGCACAGTTTGTAAGGTGATCTTAAATCCTGGCAGTTTTTCTAAGGCTGCTTGGATATATTCAGCAGATTGCTTCGCTTGTTCCGTATCATCCGTCAACAAGGTAACATCCAAGCCAGTCTTGCCGACTTCTTTAAGCCCAGCAGTCCATAAGCTCTTGGCTTCTTTGGTGTTGTAAGTGGAAGCCTTACCTGCGGCAGAGCCAGCAGCTTCTTTAGCGAAGTCTTCACCTGTAGATGGGTTCTTGGCAATGCCTTGAGGGCTCAGGTTTTGCGCGGTGATCGAGCCGTCGCCTAAGACTTTGTTCACGAATTGCGTGCGGTTGATAGACATGGAAATGGCTTGGCGAATCTTCGCGTTCTTAAAGGCGGAGACTTTCTTTTCGTTCATATCCAAGTAGCTGGTCCGGCCTTGCTTCAAGCCTTGGTAATCTTTGTTGGTGCGGTTCTTTTGCGCAGTTGCGCCAGTCAAAACCGCATCGTCAAGCTTGCCAGAGTTGTACAAGTTAAGGGCTGTGGTGGAGTCTTTAACCACTTGGGTCTTGATGGTCTTGATGTGAACGTCTTTGGCGTTCCAATACTTGTTGTTTTTGACTTCAGACCATGAGTTGTTGGTCCCGTTCCAACCCTTCAATGTATAAGGGCCATTGTTGACAATGTACTTGGATTGAGAACCGTACTTCTTGCCATACTTTTCAACCGCTGCTTTGTTGATTGGGAAGAACACTGGGTTGACCATCATGGTATTGAAGTATGGAATCGCGTGTTCCAAGGTGACTTCAAACGTATAATCCCCGACCGCTTTAACGCCTAAAGTTGAAGGCTTAGCTTTGCCCGCCATGATCTTGTCAGCATTCTTGATGCCGGAGAACAGATAAGCATATTCAGACTTCGTCGCCGGATCAACGACACGTTGCCAAGAATAAACAAAGTCTTTGGCTGTCACTTTATCGCCATTGCTCCAATTGGATTTACGCAAATGATAAGTGTAAGTCAAACCACCATTGGTCGCCTTTGGCACGTTCTTTGAAACGGCTGGTTCAAGCTTTGAGCCGTTATAGCGCACCAAACCATCCATGGTATCAACCGCAGTTTGTCCAGAAATCACATCAACGATTTGGGCGTCATCTTGGGTTTGAATCACATCTTTCACCATGCGTGACCAAGTGTCCGTTTTAGCAGGCTTGTCACCGGCAGATTTACTGCCACAAGCCGCTAAGGTTAACGTCGCAGCCAGCAATGCAGTGCCAGCAGCGGCAACTTTCGTATATTTCATGTCGTGGTACCCCCTATTTCTTTCTGAGCTCAAGACTACATTAAAAACAAATGAAAGTAAAGAACAAAAACTCATTTATTTCATTTAAGTCTCACAATTCCATAAAAAAAGGCCGACACTAGGTCAACCTTTTATGGCAGAGATTAAACAATGGTGAGGTGAAGTTGCTTTTGACTGACCCACTTCATGGATTCTTCAAACTTGAAGACTAAGAAGGAAATCACTGCAGGGCCGACGATCCCAAAGACGATGTAAACCCAGAACATCTTCATGGAAACTGAAGCCAAACCAACTGGGGCAATGAAGGAGCAAAGGCCTAAGCCACCCATCGCAGCCGTGGTTTGGAAATGGAAGAAAATCGTCGCCAGTGGCGCGCAGATTGCAGCAGATAACATTGGCCCAGCTGCCAAGGCTGGATTTTCAAGCCAGTTCCCAAATTGGACTTTCGGGGTGATCACACCTTGGGCAATGTTGGCGCCAAGATCGTTTTCGCGGAAGGAAATGGCAGTAAAGCCAACATATTGCGCAGTCGTACCGATCAAAGCAGCGCCAGCAGCTAATGGTGAGAGCATCACGGCCACTGATAACGCCGCAGAACTGGCTGGCGTCATCAAGAATAAGCCCCAAGCAACGGAAACCACCGCAGACCCAAGAATTGGGTTGACTAACATCGCTTTGGCGATGATCCCAGATAACCAAACTAACAATGGCGTGGTGACTGCGGCTAAGCCTAACCCAGAAACGATCCCGACAAAAGTCGCCGCAAACGGCACAATGAACATATCCAATGGCGTTTTACCAGTGAGGTAGTTCCCAACTAAAGTAGCGATCAAGGCGGCGGCCACGGCTGAAACTGGCTGACCGGTGGACATCACCACGCTACCAGCAGCGTGCGCTAAGGTATAACCGGTTGCCGTCGCATCGCCTTTAGTCGCCATATGAGTCAAGAAGGCGGCGTTGGCCCCGATAGTTGAAGAAATCATGGATGAAAAAGCAACCAAGGTGTTTGCTTGTAACGTCATGGCGACCCCGACCCCAATTGCCGGGCCAAGCAAAATTTGCGAAATGGAACCCACTTGATATAAAGCGGTCCAGTGCGTAAAGTTGGCTAAAGCTTGGAATAAAAGTCCGATCCCTAAGCAAACCAACACGGCATTGGCAACCCCTGCTGATACCCGATAAACCCAGTCCATGGTGGACATATGATCATTGACTGATCCTTTAGTTGATGTTTCTGTCATCCGTGTCGCCTCCGTTGATTTGTGTTTAATAATTGCGAATGACTGTATATTAAAGCATCCTCATTTTAATTGCAATCATTTTTTAATTATTTTTTCAGGAAGCATTCAATAATGCCTTTATACCGGTGAATAGCAACTGGACGATTTTCTCATTCATGATCACGAATACTCACATTTTTGCCATAAAGTATATGAAAAAACAGCCTAAGCTGTGATCATTCACTGCTCAGACTGTGACTTTCTTTGGATGATGGCGCCAAACCTCTCGCGTCCCTGGCCACAACACCAGCACATTAACGCCTTCTAAAATCGCCGTCATTAAAAATACCGAGCGATAATTAAACAAACTCGCAACCACGGAACCGAGCATCGGTCCACCGACGCTGCCCATGGCTTGAAAAGACTGATTATACGAAAAGATGCGCCCAAACCCGGCTTTCGGCACATATCGCGTCATCAATGCTTGGATCGCCGGCAACAAAGCGGCATCGGAAATCCCCAACAGCGCGCGCAAACTACCCAATTGCCAAATATTGTGAATCAAACTCATGGGAATAAAACAGATCACAGCCATCACTAAGCCGACCAATAAGATTTTTTCAGCGCCGACACGATCTGACAAGGCCCCTAAAACCGGGCTAGCGATCAACGTCACGATACCAGGCAAACTTGACACGACGCCAGAAACAAACGCGACTTGACTGGAATTTTTCACCATCGATGCCACCAGCAAACTGATAAAACTGGTAATGGACATATTGGCTGCTTGGATCACCATGGTCGTGATAAATAAGCCCCAGATCAAACGCGGATATGGCATTTGGTTAAAGATCTGCTTGGTCGGAACCATTTTCGCTTTGGGTACTGGCGTAAAGGCTTCATGCACGCAAAACAACGTCAATAAAAACGTCACAAACATCATCGCCCCAGTCACAAAAAAGCTGGCGCGATAACCAAACATCCCTGCCAACGCGCCACCAAGCAGTGGGCCAAGGAGCGTCCCGACCACATTGCCCGTGGCCAGCGTCCCCATCGCTTTGCCAGATTTTTCGACAGGGACAGATGCGGCAATAATGGCATTGGCGTTGTTGATATACCCAGAAAAACACCCTTGGATCCCGCGCACCACGATCAAAAACCACACATTCGGCGCCAACCCACACAAGGTAATGGTGATGGTCATCCCCAAACTCGCGCGCAAACACATGGGCTTGCGGCCGTATTGGTCGGCGAGCTTCCCCCAAAATGGTGACGCGATGGCTTTAGCCAAGAAGGTGATGGCAAATGCCGTCCCGCTCAACAGGTTCAATTGCCACGTATCGAAGTGGCCCAAAGTTTGGAGGTACAACGGCAAAAATGGCATGGTCATCGAAAAACCCATCCCGGTCATAAAATTGCCCAACCACAAGAACACCATATTTTGTTGCCAGCGCGCTTTTTGCATCGCCTTCACCTCGATCAACGTAATAGCGATTATTCTAGCCCTTTTAAAAGCGCCGTCGCAAGTCACCATAAAAAAACAGGCCTACTGAAACAGCCTGTTGGATCGATTTAAAATTAGCGGTCACGGCGCTCGATCGTCCCATTCGCATGGGCGATCAAGACAGTATCGACTAAGTGTAAAAATAACCCGTGTTCCACCACGCCGACAGTGGCATCTAAGTACGAAGCTAAGCCATCTGGTACTGGCAGCGGATCGACTTTTAAATCAATGATCCAGTTACCATAATGGGTCGTCAAGCGCTCCCCATGATCATTCAACCGATAAGCGGGCTGTAAACCAGCTTGTTCAAACTTCGCAAAGTTTTGCTTGGCAGACACTGGCAAAACTTCCACTGGCAAAGGAAAGTCGCCTAAACGATGGCAAAGTTTGGATTCATCCACGATCCACAGATTTTTCTTGGAGTTGATGGCGACATTTTTTTCCAAGGTATGCGCTGCGCCGCCGCCTTTGATCCCATTGAGATCATCATCAACGCGGTCGGCACCATCGATGGTCAGATCCAATTGATCGACATCCGCAAGTTCATTGACCACAAACCCATTTTGTTCCAATTGTTGCTTAGAACGGTTGGATGTGGTGACGATGGCTTTGAGGTTTAACGGTGTTTTACGGTTGCGCGCCCCTATAGCATCAATGAAAAAGGCGACTGTTGAGCCAGTGCCGACGCCTAACGCCATCCCTGGTTCAACCATGTCAGCGGCTTGTTGAGCTGCTTGTTGCTTGAGTTCATCTTGTGTCGTCATATTTTCCTCCGTAAGCTGATGTAGTCGCCTTAATTTTATCGCGTCAACCTGCTTGGTTCAAGCTATTGGTAGCTGGTATTGTCTTCCAACTGCCGCACATTTTCTGGTCGCGCCAGCATCATGGCGCGCCGGGTCATTTTTTCAATGATATAAATGGCTGGGGTTTGGCTGGTTAAATTCGCCCCATCAAGATCTTGCGGGGTTACATAATAGGCCAACGCCACAGTCGACAAACGCGCGATGGTAGAGTTGGCTGAATTGGTGATGGCAATGATCGGTACACCATGTTTAAGCAGTTCATTCATATACCCGACGACCACACGATTTTCACCAGATACCGAGCAGATCACGACGCACATCGATTTGTAAACCGCTTCTGGGTAATCGATTTGTGGATGGGTGCTTGGGGCGGTGACGGCAAAGGACATATTCACTGAATTAGAATAAGTCACCGCACCATAATCCGCCACGATCCGAGACGTCCCAAAGCCGACCCACACCACTTGCGAGTGCTCATACAGCAAATGGGCGGCGCGATCGATGGCTTGTTGATATTGACCATCTTCACAAGCGGCAATCGAGCGGGTGATTTCGCCACCGTCGATATCATTGGGCAGTTGTCCGCGATGATTGCGCTGATTGTTATACATGCGCAACTTGGTTTTAAACTCTGCCCACCCGCTACAATCAAACTTCTGACAAAATCGCTGAATACTTGCGGTACTGCAATATGTGGTTTCGGCAAGATCGCGGATGCGCATGTACACCACAGCATCCATGTCCTTGACGATTTCGCGATAAATCGTCATATCCGTTTCCGTCAGATCCGGTGTGTAATTAAGAAAAAGCAAAACTGTCCTCCATTTGAAAACCACCTGTATCACCTGCGAACAAATCAGATTTGTTCCCACGAATTTGATGATTTGTCCCCATTCCTAGTTTGACTACAATCGGCAACGCATACATGCATGTTTCTATGATACCACACGATGTCACAAAACCGTCTTCAACGTCACAAATAACATTTTTGTCACACAGTGTCACAAGTCAACGCATTTGTTCCTACAACTATTGAAACCGTCAACAACTGGGTTGAACTGCCGCATTTTTCTTTGCCTGAATTTGGACCATTCTGAGGTGTCCATCACACTTGACCAGCTGATTCCCCAACGCTTTTGAGATCACTGTCAAACAGCCATGATGAAATCGGTCTGAAAAGTTGCGGCAACCCTGCCTCGGCCAGAATCGTCTCAAAAAAATTGACCACAAAAAAGCCGCCTGAGCTTTTTCAGGCGACTCATTTGTAAGCTTAAGCTTCTGCGGCGGCTGCATCTTTCTTCATTTGCATTTGCGTTGCCATGTAAACGAATGGTGAGTAGATCAAAACCGCAACCACAATGTTGATTGCAGCGATCAAGCCACCTTGCCAAGAAGCAGTGGCGATGACGCCGCCGATGATCGGAGGCGTCACCCATGGTGCCATAACGGTACATGCTGGCATAAAGCCTGATGCAGTCGCAAAGTATGCGATGGTAATGCAGACCATCGGGGCCAAGATGTAAGGTACGAACAGAATTGGGTTTAAGACGATTGGTAAGCCAAAGGTCAAGGGTTCGTTGATGTTGAACAAACCAGGTGCAAAGGACAAGCTTGAAACTGTCATGTAAGCTTTGTTCTTGCGAGCAAAGATCCAAATGGCAATGATCAAGGAGATGGTAACACCGGTACCACCCATGTTAACGAAAGAATCGAACAATGGCTTGTTAACGATATAAGGAATTTCCTTACCAGCTTTCAAAGCTGCCAAGTTGGCAGTGATGGCTGGGGCGTTGATCGTCTGCATGAATGGGTCGATCATGTTGGCACCATGCAAACCGAAGAACCACAAGAATGGTGTGATGAAGGCGATCAATAAAGCAGTTGGGTAGGAGTTGGCCATGCCCATGAATGGTTCTTGAACCGCTTTGTAAAAGGCCAAAACAATATTTTCAACATGTGCTGCGTTGAAGAAGGTCGTGATCAAACCGAAAATCGTCATGGTGATCATCGCTGGCAGTAAAGCAGCAAATGAAGTCGCAACAGCCGGTGGCACGGAATCTGGCATCTTGATGACCAGATGTGGATTGGCTTCAAGACGACGGAAGATTTCAACGGAAATAATGGCTACGATCAAAGCAATGAATAAACCGGTGGAGTCCATACCAGACGCACCACCTACTGCGTAAAATGATCCTAATGATACAATACCAGCTGCAACCGCAGATGACTTATAAGACTTCGCCAAGTTGAACGCGACTAAAAACGCGATCATAACCCCTAATACGGCGAAAGTCCCACTCCATAAATTCCCCCCGAGCTTGGTCCAGATGAATGTCCCATCCTTCAACTTTTCACTGAAGATCGAATTCATCAGGTCAATATAACCTGGAATTGGTAAGTTGTTGATCAAAGTCGCAAACGCACCTAAGATCATCAGTGGCATCGTGTAGGCAAAGGCATCCCGGATCGCGACTAAATGGCGTTGGTTACCAATTTTAGCTGCAACAGGCAGGAAGTGCTTTTCCATAAACGCGATAAAACTCTGCATAAACTTTTCCCCCTTTTGTTTTGTTTCCGCTTACAGTTAATGTTATATCATCTCCAAGTAAGCGGACACAATGATACATGTACCAGAGCGGCGTATCACCTCCCTTATTCCAAGCTTAGCAAGTTGCCCCTATGAATTGCACGTGATAACCCTTGAAATTGCCCCAAAAATTTAAAACTCATGGTTGACACTGAGATTTCTCATGCTATACTCAGAAACAACAAGACAAATGCATCGAGAAAGTCCAGTAACTGAATTTGTTGATCAAGCGAGCTTCGTGAGGTGAAAGGAAGCATCAACATTTACGGCGAACATCCCTTTCAAGCAGGATCTCGAAAGCTGACCCAGTCAGTAAGTAACAGATCATGGTCAGAACCGCCATTATCCGGTTCGCGTATCGTCATCAAAGCGCGCTGCTCAGCGGCGTGTTTATGATCGACCGTACGAGCGGAGGTTGTTTGTGGTGACACAAACAGCAAATTAAGGTGGTATCGTGCTGCGGCGCCCTTAGTCATAGACTAGGGGCGCCGTTTTTTGTGCATTTGAAATTCCAACAATAAAGGAGATGGTGAGTATGGATAGCGACATTAGCGACATTAGCGGCATTAGTCAGATTAACAACCTACATACACTGATCTTTTATTGGAGGAATCATCAATGGAAAAATTAACCGAAAAAAAATTGACCAAGCGCGATTACTTGGTCGTCAGCTCCATGTTGTTTGGCTTATTCTTTGGCGCCGGGAACTTGATCTTCCCACTGCATCTCGGCCAATTAGCTGGCGCTAACTGGGTACCGGCGACTTTAGGTTTTCTCGTCACCGCTGTGGTTTTGCCTCTGCTTTCCGTTTTAGCCGTGGCGGCGATGCACGCTGAAGGCGTTTATGATATCGGCAAGCCTTTAGGCAAATGGTTTGCGGTACTATTCATGGTCTTGATCCATTTGACCATCGGACCATTGTTTGGGACCCCGCGGACGGCGACTGTATCCTTCACCACCGGCGTTGCACCATTATTGCCAAAGTCGATGCAAACAACCGGCTTGTTAGTCTTTTCAGCTTTATTCTTCTTAGCCGCATTCTTACTTTCTTATAAGGAACAACATATCACCAGTGCCATCGGTAAAGCGTTGAACCCCGTCTTCTTGCTTTTATTGTTCTTCTTATTCTTCGTTGGCTTCTCTCATCCGATGGGCAATGCCACAGGTCAAGCCACGACAGCAGGTTATCACACATTAGGGGCAGGCTTTTTCAACGGGTTCTTGCAAGGCTACAACACGATGGACGCGCTGGCTGGGTTAGCCTTTGGTGTCACCGTCGTCACCGCGGTACGCGGACTTGGCTTACATCGCCAATCTTCTGTCGCCAAAGTTACTGCTAAAGCTGGGGTCTTAGCTACCAGCATGATCGGTTTGGTTTACTTGTTCTTGATCGTCTTAGGGGCCAAGTCTTTGGCCAACTTCAAAGTTTCTGCAGAAGGCGGCACGGCGTTCAATCAATTGGTCACCTATTACTTCGGCAACGCAGGGCATGCCTTGTTAGCCACCTTGTTGACTGTCACCTGCTTGACCACTGCCGTTGGGTTGGTTGCCGCTTTTGCGCAAGACTTCCACAAGCACTTCCCAGTGTTGTCTTACGTTCAATGGTTAGCCTTAATGAGCTTCGCTAGTTTCTTAACCGCAAACTTCGGCTTAGCGACGATCATCTCTTGGTCCACGCCAATGTTGATGTTCTTATATCCATTTGCGATGGTATTGATCTTATTATCCGTTTCCGGCAAGTGGTTCAACCATGACAAAACGGTTTACAGCTTCACGGTTGGTTTTACCACAGTCCCTGCATTGTTAGATATGGTTTCCAGCTTCCCACCAGTGGTTTCCCAATCTGCCTTTGGGGTCGCTTGCACCAACTTCGAACAAAGCTTCCTACCTTTTGCAGCTCAAGGCATGGCTTGGGTCGTCCCAGCTTTAGTTGGCCTAGGTTTAGGCTTGGCCGTTTACAAAGTTCGCGGCCGGGCCGCTGCCAATGCGACTGATTAACTTCCCAAAAGCAAAAGTCTGAGGACTTTTCGTTGCTCAGCCCACAATAAAACGCGATCAGCTTACTGGCTGGTCGCGTTTTTGTGTTAATCTTCGGTTTCGGGTTCTGCTTCGTTTGAATCAAACCGGTGCATTTTCAAGGCGAAATCGACGGCTAAATTCAGGCCATGGCGGAACAATTCCGGATGGATCCGAGCAAAGTTTGCCATCAAGCGATCGGTGCATGCGTGATAATAACGCCTGCGCGGCCGCTTGGCAGTCGCGGCTTGATAGAACACTTCTGCCAGTTGCTCAGAGGTGGCCCCGGTCATGAAACTGCTATGTGAATATAAACCACCTACCGTGTCTGTCAACTGGCGATATGCTGAATCTGGTTGTAAGTTGGCTTTGGCATGGTCCATGGCAATGCTTAACCAATTGGACTGGGTGCCACCAGGTTCAACGATCACTGAACGCAAGCCAAACGACCGAATTTCTGAATCCAGCGTATCCGACCAGGTGTTGAGCGCATGTTTGGAAACGTAATACCACCCGCCGAGTGGGGTATACAGATCGCCGCCAATAGAGGAATTATTGATGATGCGCCCATAACCTTGCCGCCGCATAATTGGTAAAACGATTTGGGCTAAGTCCGCAGCACCGAGTAAATTGGTTTCCAGTTGCTTGCGGGCCGATGCTAACGGCACTTCTTCCAATGGCCCAAATTCGCCATAACCGGCATTGTTCAACAAGACATCTAAGCGCGTTTGTTGCGTTAAAGCGCCAGCGACAAAGGCTAAGTTGCTGTTGTGATCACAAACATCTAAGTGCATCGGATGAATATTGTCACCAGTGGGAATTTTCTCGACCCGCCGTGCCCCAGCAAATACCAGCCAGCCACGTTCGGCAAATAATTCCGTCGCGGCTTTGCCCATGCC
>CAKRHU010000010.1 GCA_934339215.1 uncultured Lacticaseibacillus sp. | reverse complement strand
ATCTGCTGTGAATCGATCAAGGTCTTACCGCGCAAGTCGACCCGCTCCCAAGTGGCATCTGGTTGCAATAACCGTGTTTTAACGGTATCTGACCACATGGTGTCAAAGATCTGCATCACTTTTTCATGCACATCATCTGACAAAATTGGGAACAACAATTCCACGCGCCGGGATAAATTGCGCTTCATCAAGTCGGCACTGGACAAGTACAAGGTTTCATCCCCGTTGGCATAGAAATAATAGATCCGACTATGTTCCAAGAAGCGCCCGACGATCGAGTGCACCGTGATATTTTCTGAAACGCCGGGAATGCCGACTTTCAAGTTGCAGATGCCGCGCACGATCAACTCAATTTTGACCCCAGCTGCACTGGCGGCATACAACGCTTGAATCATCCGGGTGTCTGACAAGGAGTTCATTTTCATGCGGATCAACGCTTTGCGACCCGCTTTGGCATTTTGGATCTCTTGATTGATGTTGTCGATCAAGTGGTCGCGAATGCCCATCGGCGCGATCACCAACTTGTGAAAGTAGGCCGGTTCTGAAAAGCCTGACAACATGTTGAAAATGTTGCTGGCATCAGCGCCCATTTCGGCATTGGCGGTGAACAAGCCCATGTCGGTGTAGAAATTAGCCGTGACATCGTTGTAGTTCCCAGTGGCCATGTGCATATACCGGCGAATGCCTGATTCTTCGCGGCGCACCACTAGGGCTAACTTGGAGTGCGTCTTCAAACCGACCAGCCCGTAAATCACGTGACAGCCGGCGCGTTCCAGCTCTTGGGCCCAGTGCACATTATTTTCTTCATCAAAACGCGCTTTGAGCTCAACCAGTACGGTAACTTGCTTGCCGTTTTGCGCGGCGAGTTTCAAGGAGCTGATGATCGGGGATTTCGAGGACACACGATACAGCGTCATTTTCACCGCAAGCACTTGCGGATCGACGGCGGCTTGATGGATAAAATCCACCACCGTCGCAAAGGATTCATAAGGATGCTGCAACAACACATCATGGTCGCGGATCACATCAAACAAGTTGCCTTTGAGTTCTGTCGCGCGAAACGGCGTGAACTTCGGGAAACTCAACTCAGGTAAATTCTGGACTTGCTTGGCCAACTTAGACATTAAATTCAAGTCGATCGGCCCTTTGATCGCATAAAGATCCGCGTCGGAAGTCAATTCCAAGCCTTTGAGCAAGTGCTTCTTCAAGTATTTGCCCATGTCAGCGTCATATTCTAAGCGCATGACTTTGCCGTGTTGGCGCTTTTTGAGCTGGGATTGGATCTCTTTCATTAAATCTGACGTGTCTTCTTCCGCCACATCCAGATCCATATCCCGCGTCACGCGGAACACCGCGCATTCTTGAATCGTGGCGCCGACAAACAATTCATCCAAGTAGTGCTCGATGATGGTTTCTAGCAAAATGAAGTCATTGGGCGCATCCGGCAGGCGCACCACCCGGGGGAACACGTCAGGCACTTGCACCAAGGCAAAGGCTTTGGCTTCTTCGTCTTTTTGCAGACGAATGGCGAGGTTCAACGAGTTATTGCTTAAAAATGGAAATGGCCGCGTCGGGTCCACACCCATCGGCGTCAATACGGCATATAACTCTTGATGAAAATAATCATCGACAAATTCATGTTGGCGATCGCTCAACTCATCAAAATCCCGCAAGCGGACGTTGACATCTTCAAGCGCTGGCCGCAACATGCGCGACCAAGTGTTGTACTGCTTATCGACCATGGTGTGGACGGCTTTGGAAATGCCTTCGAGTTGATCACTTGGCGTCATGCCAGCCGCGTCTGGGCGCTGGAAGTTGACCGCGACCATTTTGCGCAACGAGGCGACGCGCACATTGAAGAATTCATCGAGGTTGGATTGGGTGATGCCTAAAAACCGCACGCGTTCTAGCAGCGGATTTTCGCGGTCACGGGCTTCTTCTAACACGCGATCATTGAAGGCGACCCAAGACAATTCGCGGTTGGTAAAATATTTTGGATCTTCGAATCTTTTGCTCATATGGATAGTCTTCCTTTCAATACGATCGGCAAACCAAATACCGCCGCGAAAAATTGGCCTTTACGTTTCAAGGTCCAACGCTCCAATTCCACATCGTCATTTGCCGTGGCCGTTAAGACGATTTGATCCAGCTTTTGTGACACGCGAATGGACTGGATCTTTTGTTGACGCGAGGCATCTAAACTATCGGCCACGCGCAAAATCGCCGATAGTTTGGCGATGGTCAACCGCCGGGCCGAAGACATCAACGGTAAGTCGCCGAGATCGATTTGCGGCGAGTCGCTAGAGTGGAACCGAGCGATGGTGGCGACCATTTGCTGCTCAATCGCATCTAATCCCATCAATTCTGAGGCACGAATAATGTAATCGGAGTGTTCATAATGTTTGTGCGTGTCCACGTAACTGCCGATATCATTGACGATCGCGGCAATTTGTAACAACAGACGCTCGCGTTTGCCTAAGCCGTGCAGTTTTTTCAAGCGGTCGAATAATTGCAAGGCAAAGGTGACTGTCGCATCGCGGTGTTTGGGATCGACTTGATAGCGATCGGCTAAGTTCTGTGCAGAGATTACAATTTCTTGGGTCGGATCTAAGGCCACCGGCTTGTACCCAGCGGATAATGCTGAATTGACTTCCAAGCCGTCGAGCATTTTCAGATTCGATACCCAAATTTTAGAAGCATGCAAGGTTTTGACCAAACGGTAAACCAATAACACCGTCGGCAACACTTGCGAGACTTGATTCATTGGCAACTCATAAGTGTCCGCGAGATATTGATCGGAAGAGTGAATGACTTCGTGATATAACAAATCAAAACCTTCGCGATCGGTTTCCACCGCGGTTTTGCCAGTAGGGATCAAGGTTTCAAGCAGTGACAAGGCGCTACCCATGATGATCATGTTGTGATAATCCACGTCTGCCGGCAACAAGCGCATGAAATCCACCAATCGGGAGTCGATAAAGTCTCGCATCACTTCCACATAATTCGGGACGCTGGCTTGAATGTCGCTCATCACTTCAAACACGCGCAGCGGTCCTAGGCTTAAGTTCCGGGAAAAGCCGAACTCCCCATTGGTAAAAGCCGTCAATTCGACTGAACCGCTGGAAATGTCGATCAACACGGTGCCTTTTTTGGTGATGGTTTCAAAGTTCGGAAAGCGGGCAAACACCGCTTGGGTGCGGTAGAAAGCTTCTTGAGAAAGCGTGGCGCGTTGAATCTGCCAGCCGGTGCGCGAGACGATTTGATCCCAAACAAATTGCGCATTATCTGCTTCAAAAAAGCTGTGACTGCCGACGACGGTGGTGTCCGACACCCCATAGTCATTGAACAGCTGCCGAATCGTATTTAATGCCAACACAGTGGCATCAACAGTGTCAGGTTGGATCTGATGCGTGGCAAAAATATCTTCGCCGATCGCCACTGGATAATGCCCGCGCTCTAATTCTTTTAACGTGCGCAAATTGGTGATACTAAAAAAAATCGCTTGTGCGCCGATCACAATAAATCCGCGGTCACTTGTCATACCCAACACTCCTTATTTTGAACTTTCCACTAACTCCATGATAACACCTCAAAAGCGTTATCGCAGAGTTTGGAATTGCTTTCATTTTCAAACAACGTGTGCTACGCTGTTTTTAATGAACCGATTATCACCCTTTTGGAGGCGTACTATGAAACGGATTAACTTAGGTAAATCTGGTTTGCTCGCATCCCCGATCGCACTAGGGGTCATGCGCATCACCAAACTCGACGTTAAAGGCGCCACCGAATTGCTCGATCGCGCATATGGCGCTGGGATCAACTTTTTTGACAATGCGGATATTTATGACGGTGGCAAAGCCGAGACCTTGTTTGGCCAAGCGTTGAAAAATGCCAGCTTCAGTCGCAATGACGTGTTGGTTCAAACTAAAGTCGGTATTCGCCCTGGCGTTGCGTATGACTTCTCCAAGGGACATTTAGTTGAAGCCGTTGACGCCTCATTGAAGCGTTTGGGCGTCGATTATGTCGATACGTTGTTGTTGCATCGCCCTGATGTATTGATGGAACCCGACGACATCGCTGAAGTGTTCTCTGACTTGCAAAATGCTGGCAAAGTCCGGCAATTTGGGGTATCGAACTTCAACCCTGGCCAAGTTGAACTCTTACAACAAGCCGTTGGTCAACACTTGTTTGCCAACCAATTGCAATTGTCCTTGAAGCACACCGGCATGATCGACTTTGGCTTCCATACCAATATGACTGACGAGCGCGCCACTGCCCATGATGATGGTATTTTGGAATACAGCCGCCTGCATCACATGACCATTCAAGCTTGGAGCCCTTACCAATATGGCTTCTTTGAAGGCGTGTTTATCGACAATCCGAAGTTCCCAGAACTGAACAAAAAGTTGCATGAACTGGCTGACAAATACGGCGTGGACGTCAACGCCATCGCTGCGGCGTGGATCTTGCGCATCCCTGGCGACTTCCAAGTGATCGCCGGCACCACCAATGCCGCGCGCATTGAAGGTATCGCCAAGGCTGGCGACATCACGTTGACGCATCAAGACTGGTACGATTTGTACTTGGCTGCTGGCAACGATTTGCCGTAAACCTTAAAAGTCAAAACCCTCAACCGAAACAATTCTCGGTTGAGGTTTTTTTATGGGCGAGTCGTTCCGCGCGCCACTAATTGTGGGGTCAACAGCACTTCGCCTTGCTGCGCCCCTGATTGATCGATTTTAGACAGCAACATGCGCGCCAAATGCTCACCTAAACTCATGACTTGTTGTTGCACCGTGGTGAGTTGCGGGTTGGACACTTGATCCAAAAACACCCCATCATGACCGATCACGCCAAAATCTTCAGGAATACGCCCGCCTTTGGCCAAAATCGCACGCACGACGCCAATGGCTAAGCGATCTGAGGCGCAGACAAAACAAGTATTGCGCGCAAATTCAGCCCAGTGGTTATCGATAAAGCCTTGAGAAATATGCGAACGGTTAGCCATGCGATGGATCCGCGGGACCAAACCATGTTGTTGTAAGGTGTTGATGTAGCCGGCTTCGCGTGAATATTCAAACGGTTCTTTGACATCGATGCCGATAAAAATGATCGATTGATAGTTTTTAGCCAACGCATATTCAGTTGCCAAGGTCTCGCCAAGTTTGTTGTCTGTATCGACAAAATCATACCCGTAGCGATTCTCACCGTATAACACTAAAGGCTTTTCCAATTGATCCAACCACTCAGAATCTTTAGTCCGTGCACCAGTGATCAAATAACCATCCGCGTTGCCGGCGTCGAGTTTGTCGCGATCTGAGATCAATTGCAAGGCGTATTGTTGCTTGTCTAGGCCACGCGCGATCCCAAACAATAAGTTCATATAATAAGGCTCGGTGGTGTCGATGTCTTCTAAAATCAAGAATTTGACCACATTGGTCCGATTCTGCGCCAAGGCTTTGGCGGCGGAATTCGGGCGATAATTCAAGGTTTTCATCGCGTTGATCACCAACAAGCGCAAGTCTTCGGTGACTTGTTCAGGATGGTTGATCACCCGCGATACGGTCATTTTTGAGACATTGGCTTCTTTTGCCACGTCAGATAACGTCGCCATCGCCACTCCTCCATTCGTGTACTCCATTTATTCTACCACGATGAGCGCTTTGGATACGCAGAACTCATGAATTTCGTGAAATTAATCACACGTATGACAAATAATCAATGACGACGCTTTCAATTAAATTAAAAGAGGACCTGATGATGAAACCCACTGCACTGCTTTTAAGCGCAACCGCCTTACTAGGGCTTGCCGGCTGCCAAACAACTTCATCTTCACCGAAAAAAGTGCCCCAAGCCCATCCCCACACCACCAAAAAGTTGACCATCACCGCCAAAGGCATCCTTTACGCCATCGGTGACCAACATATTTTGTTAACGGGATCCGAGACGACAAAATTCAACTCGGCTTCAGCATTACGCGCGCATTTTCAAGATGGCGTGCGCCTGTCTGAGGCCCGCTATTTGCAAAAAAATACGCCGCTGAGTGTTTACAAGGTTTCACACGTTCCAGCCAACACCCCAGCTTTTGCCAACGTTGAAATCACCACCAAAGTCCCTCAGGCCCAAACCCAAGAAGCCCACACCATGATGATCGATCTGGCAGACACCAAGCAGATCCCTAGCCTTCAACTCAGCAAATTAACGCGCCTCAACTAAAAAAACAACGCCTTCGATTTTTTCGAACGCGTTGCTTCTATCGATTAGTATGCGACGTCAAACTTCCCGTCGCGATGGACCCAGTACTCATGCAATTCACTAGTTGCCCCGGTATCATCCACGCCATAAGCACCGACCTTAAAGACACGAGCGCCCAGTGAATCACTACCCGTCCCAACGGCTTTGTACTGCGAAATCGTATCGGTTTGTTCATCTGGATGAGATTCGAAATAACCTTCAACGATGATGACTGCAGATTCAGCAGTGACCGTTTTGGTGCTGGATGATGACGACGACTTTTTCTTCGAGGATGAGTCTTCTTTGCTTGATGCTTTTGAAGCCGATTGTTTCTTGTGAGTGGACGAACTCGATTGAGACGTTGACACCCCAGTGACGCGATCAGCGACGGCTGAGACTTGCGGCCAGAATTGATGTCCCGCAAAGGTCAAGGCCGCCCCGATCACGATCAAAATCGCCAACAGTCTGGTATGCCCGATGGTTTCTTGATGGTGACGCCGTTGCGTGCGCAAATGTTGCGTGCGGCCGATATGATTAAATCGGCGCACATAGCCGATGATCAAAAGCACTAACAACACGCCCCACACGAGTTCTTGTGCCCATAATTGTTTTGCGATGCCGATGACTTGCCCCATGTTCAGCCCCCTGATTGCTCTTGCTCACTTATGTTTTAATATTGCACTGAAACCGGTAAACTTGCAAGTTCCTTCACAGTTATCCCGATCATGGACCCCGAATGCCAATCAAAAAAATCCTGCAATTGTCCATGGTGCAACAATTGCAGGATTTTTCCGGATCACTACCCACCTAAGTAGGCTTTTTGCACTTCTGGGTTAGCCAATAATTCTGAACCAGTACCCGTCAATTGCACGGTCCCGTTGGCGATCACATAACCGCGATTGGCGATTTGCAACGCTTGAAGCGCGTTTTGCTCGATCAGCAAAACGGTGACGCCTTGCTTGTTGATGGTTTTGATGATATCGAAGATCTTTGAAATATAAATTGGCGCCAAGCCCATAGAAGGCTCATCCAACATCAACAGCTTTGGTTGCGCCATCAACGCGCGCCCCATCGCCAACATCTGTTGTTCACCACCAGAAAGCGTGGCGGCATCTTGGCTTTTGCGCTCTTTCAAAACGGGAAATTGGTCAAACACATTGGCCAACACATCGCTTTGTTCATTGCGCGGCACCAAGTAGGCCCCCATTTTCAAGTTCTCCATGGTGGACAAGCCGGCAAAGATCCGGCGGCCTTCTGGTACTTGCGCAATCCCAGCACCGACGATTTTAGCAGCAGACATTTTGGTCAAGTCTTGATCGCCATATTTGATCGTGCCTTCTGCGGCGTTGAGCATCCCGGACAAAGTATGCACAATAGTGGATTTCCCAGCGCCGTTTGCCCCGATCAAGGTGACGATTTCACCATCTTGCACATTGAAATCAACGCCGCGTACCGCGTGGATGGCGCCATAGTTGACTTTTAAGCCTTGAACATCAAGCATGCACGCCACCTCCTAAGTACGCATTGATTACGGCGTCGTTGTGTTGGATCTCACTTGGCGTGCCTTCTGCGATCAATTTACCATGTTCCAATACGTAAATCCGTTCAGCCAACGACATAACCAAGGACATATCATGTTCGATCAAAACCACCGTCAAACCGAATTCAGTTTGCAGCCGCTTGATTAAATGGGCCAAGTCGGCAGTTTCTTCAGGGTTCATCCCTGCTGCTGGTTCATCCAAGAAAATCAACTGAGGATCCGTGGCCACTGCGCGCGCAATTTCGATCCGGCGTTGGGTCCCATAAGGTAAGTTGGCCGTGATCACATCAGCGACATCGGTAAGATCCAATTTGGCCAAGATCTCATCCGTCCACTTATTGGCCAAGGCTTCTTGTTTAGAAAAAGCCGGCAAGCGTAAAATACTCGACACAAAGCCTTCTTTATAGCGATGGGTCATCGCCGCTTGCAAGTTTTCGCGCACGGACAATTGATGAAACAAGCGAATGTTTTGGAAAGTCCGGGCGATGCCCATTTTGGCGACTTGATAAGGTTTCTTCTTATCCAAAGACACCATTTCATCGCCGACGCGGAAAGCAACGGTCCCTTCAGTGGCTGGCGAAACCCCGGTCAATGCATTGAACAGTGTGGTTTTCCCAGCACCGTTTGGGCCGATCAACGCCACCAGTTCGCCAGTTTCAACATGCATCGAGACATCTTCGACCGCTTTGAGCCCGCCGAAGATTTTGGACACGTGGTCCACTTTTAATAATGTGGTCATGCGGCGTCCTCCTTTTTCTTGCGGAAGCGATCTAAGACACGAGCAAACGAGAATTCATACCGACCAAGCAACCCAGTTGGCTTGAAGACCATGATCACGATCAAGGCAACGGCATAAATCACCATCCGCAACGTCCCGAAGCTTTGTAATACCGTATCCAAAACGCCTAACACCACAGCGGCAAAGAAAGTCCCCGTCATAGAGCCAACACCACCGAGCACGACGATGATCAACATGGCAATAGAATTCATAATCCCAAAGTCGGTTGGCGCAATGGTTTGAATATAGCTGGCATGCAACGACCCAGCCACGGCAGCTGTTGAAGCGCCTAAAACAAAGGCGGCTAGCTTCCACTTGGTCGGGTTGATACCGACTGCTTCTGCGGCGATTTCATCATCACGAATGGCTTGGATCGCCCGGCCAGCGCGAGAATGCGCAAAGTTGACAATCACCGCAGTGGTTAAGCAAACGAAAATGTAAACCACTGGCCAAGTCGCAAATTGCGCAATGTTGAACAAGCCTGCTGCGCCGTTGGTGATTTTCATGTTATTGATCACCACACGGATGATTTCAGCGGCACCCATTGTGGCGATCGCCAAATAGTCCCCTGACAAACGCAGCGTTGGGATCCCAACAATGATCGCCACGACAATGGCAATGACAATGCCGACGACGATGGAAACAAAGAAGCCAACGGTGGTCGGCATCGCTTGTAAAATGATCCCGGTCGCATAAGCGCCGACTGCCATAAACCCAGCATGGCCCAAGGAGAACTGACCAGAAAAGCCGATGATCAAATTCAACCCAGTGGCTAAAATAATGTTGATGCCAATGGTGACCAGCATGTTTTCAATAAAGGCATCGATCACGCCGACGTAAACTAACGCGTTGATGAGGACAAAGCCGACGATCATCACTGCGAGCCAACATGCGATGGCTTGAAGTTTTTTCTTGGTCATAAGCTTACACCTTCTCCTTCACATTCTTGCCTAACAGCCCTGCTGGCAGCACGATCAAAATCAAGATCAACACGACGTAAACCGCCGCATCTTTATACGCGGACAAGCCGATCGCTTGCACGCCAGTTTCCAACAACCCGATCAAAAAGCCACCGACAGCAGCCCCTGGAACGGACCCGATGCCACCAACAACCGCGGCAACGAAGGCTTTGATCCCTGGCGTCATCCCCATCAATGGATCGATCGAGTTGTAATACAAACCGATCAATACCCCAGCGGCCCCAGCTAAAGCAGAGCCTAAGCCGAAAGTAAAGGAAATGACGTGATCGGGATTGATCCCAACTAACGCTGCGGCTTCTTGATCCACCGCAACGGCCCGCATGGCAGTCCCCATTTTGGTTTTTTGAATGATCAATTGCAGTAAAATCATTAAAATCAACGCCGTCACTAAGATCAGCACTTGAATGTTGGAAATACTGATACCTAAGGCTGTGAAGTTATGCTGTTTGACCACTTGCGGGAAGTTTCTGGTATTGGCGCCGAATAAATACGACATCCCATTTTCCAAGAAATATGAAACCCCGATGGCAGTGATCAAGGCCGTGATCCGTGGCGAGTTCCGTAATGGACGGTAGGCGAGATATTCAATAATCATCCCTGCCAACGCCGTGACGATCATCGCCGAAAGCAATGCGACGATGAAGTCGACATGATACGTATTGATCACATAATAGCCCCAAAACGCCCCGAGCATGTAAATGTCCCCATGCGCAAAGTTGATCAGCTTGATGATCCCGTAAACCATGGTGTAGCCCAGCGCCAGCAGCGCGTAGATACTCCCAAGTGACAGGCCATTGATGACTTGTTGCAGTACTGTATGCAAGAGATCGCCTCCTTAATTAAAATTCCTATCGATACAAAATGATGGCGGTGCGGAAAGCTCAGGCTCCGGTTTGAAATCCTGAGGTGCGCTGAACACGGAACGCAATCCGCGAGACGGCTGGTGTCCAGCGCGTCTACGGATTTCAAACCTCCGCCTGAGCTTTCCACGATTACTTTAAACGTTGCTATTTATATAGAAGAAACACGTATTTTGCGTCACCAGTGACCATGGAAAATGCTGATGACACAAGGGTTGAGCGCTAATTCGCGATGATGCGCTGCCTCTTGATTTTGAAGCGGGACGGAGGCTGGCCACCATGTCATCATGAGATTTCCGTTAGTGGTTTACCACTTACAAAAATCCGCAGGTCGAAATCCACTTGAATCAGGAGCGAAGCGAGTGAATCAAGTTAGTTCGGCTTCGGACCCTCATGATGACGTGATGAGCCAGCTGGAGTCCCGCTTCAAAATCATGAGTAACCAGTGCAATAGCAGGCGGCATTATGCCTCCTGCTATCCACCAGTTATTTGATCACAGTTGCGGAAACGGCTTTACCGTTAACCAGCTTTTCAACTGAAATCGTCTTTTCAGGGTTATGCTTTGAATCGATGGTCATCGTCCCAGTGACCCCTTTTAAGTTCTTGACCTTGCCTAAAGCCTTGGCGATATCAACAGAGTTCGTGGACTTCGCATCTTGGATGGCTTGTTTCAGCAAGTAAACCGAATCGTAACCTAAAGCGTTGAACGCAGAAGCGGTGGTGTGATGCTTAGCTTTGTATGCGGCCATGAAGTCAGCAACCGTTTTGTCGGATTTAGCAGACAACGTGGAGAATGGCGTGGTGTAGTAAACGTTCGTCACGTTCTTGGCACCGGCGATCTTGGTCAAGCTTGGATCCATCATCCCGTCACCACCGACGATTGGGGTGTTGATACCCATTTGCCGTGCTTGTTTGATGATCAAGCCGATTTCAGTGTAGTAACCAGGAATGTACAAGGCATCAAAGCCTTTGTTCTTTAACGTGGTCAATACCGCGTTGAAGTCTTTGTCGCCAGCTTGGAAGTATTGGGTGGAAACCACGTTGCCTTTATATTCCTTCTTGAACGCCGCGGCTAAGCCTTTGCCGTAATCGTTAGAGTTATCAGCTAAAATGGCCACTTTCTTGGCTTTCAAGTTGTTTTCAACGAACTTCGCGGCTTGCGTGCCTTGGAAATCATCGGTGAAGGCAGTCCGGAACGCGTAAGGTTGCACTTTACCGGATTTTTGTTCGGTGTAAGCAGGCGCCGTGGCAGATGGTGAGATCTGAGCCACTTGGGCTTTGGTGGCGTTAGACAAGGCCGCAGTGGCAGCGCCAGTCGTCGCCGGCCCGATCAAAGCAGAGACTTTTGAGTTATCCGCCAAGTCTGCGGCAACAGAAGCTGCGGTGGATGTGGCAGTTTTGTTGTCTTTGGTAATGGTTTTAAACTTGTAAGTCTTGCCGTTGACTTTAAAGCCACCAGCCTTGTTGATGCGAGAAACTGCCAAGTCGATCCCATTGTTGACTTGTTCCCCGTAACCACCACCGACACCAGACAATTCGATGTTGACCCCGACTTTGATCGTGGAGCCGGTGGCGGTATTACCTTTGCTTTGAGCTTTAGCAGTACAGCCTGCCATTAAAGCAACTGAAGCCAGCACCGCGCCGACTTCAGCAAAACGTTTGATCATTGATTTCTGCATTGAAAATCCCTCTTTCTCGTATCCCAAGCTTTTGACTCATATTGAGTTCGTCATGTGAATGTATTAATAATACATGGGAACATTATTAAAAGTCAACGAAATATTCACATTTTTCTCAACAAACTCAAATTTTGCATATCTGTAATTGGGAGTTTAAAAGGATTCTTCAATGAGAAGTCTCACATTAATGGCTATTTAATCGCAGTCGCGCTGACCACTTTGCCTTTGGTCATTTGTTCAACGACGATCGGCTTTTCTGGGTCATGGTTCTTATCAACAGAAGTGGTTCCAGTAACGGCTGGCATATCTTTGATCTTCGCTAAGGCTTGCGCCACTTTGACGGAGTTGGTGGACTTGGCATCTTCAATGGCTTGCTTGATCATCAGCACAGAATCATAAGCTAAAGCAGAGAAGGTTGGCGCATCTTGGCCGTAAGCATTCTTGAAGTCAGCCATGAATTTCTTGGCCGTTTTGTTGGTGGCACCAGACATCGTGGAGAATGGTGTGGTGTAGTAGATCTTGCTTGCGTTTTGGTCACCGGCGATTTTAGCTAACTTTGGATCAGCCATCCCATCGGAACCGATGATCGGCACATTGATGCCAGCTTGGCGCGCTTGTTTGATGATCAAGCCGACTTCAGAGTAGTACCCTGGCACGTAAATCGCGTCGATGTTTTTGGATTTGATGTTCGTGAGCAAGGCGTTGAAGTCTTTGTCACCTTCAGCAAAGGATTGCTTGGAAACCACAGAACCTTTGAAAGCTTTCTTAAATGCACTCGCCAATCCAGTCCCATAATCAGAAGAATTGTCTTGTAAAATCGCCACGTTCTTCGCCTTCAACGTGTTGTTAGCAAAATGCGCTGCAGTTTCACCTTGTAAGTCGTTGTTGAAGCATGCGCGGAACACGTAAGTTTGCACTTTACCGTTCTTTTGCAGGGTGTAATCCGGATCCGTAGCTGACGGGGAAACCGTTGGTACATAAGCTTTGGTCATGTTCGGAATCGAGGCCGTCCCGTCATTAGTGGTGGCAGGCCCAACGACTGCAGTGACTTTATCTTTGGTCGCCAGTTGTGCGGCAACAGATGCAGAGCCAGAAGTGGTCGTCTTGTTATCTTGAATCACCGTTTGGATCTTCATTTTCTTATCGCCGACTTTGATACCGCCAGCTTTGTTGATTTCCTTAACGGCGAGTTGGAAGCCTTGCTTTTGTTGTTCGCCATAGCCTGCAGCTGCACCGGACAATTCCATGTTCAACCCGATTTTGATTTTGTCGCCAGTGGCAGTGTTGCCTTTGGCGCTGGCGTTCTTAGCAGTACAGCCGGCCATGGCCATAATCGCAGCCACCGTTGCGGCGGCCCCTACAAATTTAGTGATTGTCTTTTTCATGAGTATTCTTCCCTTTTTTTCATTTTGTCTGCTGGCCGCGCGCGCCACGGTTTGCAACTCATTAAAAATGGCCCCATCCGTTTGTGGATGAGGCCAATCACCTAGTGGTGTGATGAGCCCCATCAACGCAAAGCAGAGGGCTCAATTCGTAGTGTTGACTACGATCGAGTCCTCTGCTTCAACAACAAGGCCAAGTCTAGGCGGGAAGATACAATGTTTTGATTTTGATTATTCATGACGTATCCCCCTTTTCCTAGATTAATGATTAATTAGAATCTACTATTGTTTCTCTTAATTGTCAACCGTTCTGCGCAAAATAAATTTTGCCGCATCTCAGAAAGGCTCTGTTATACTGGTCACATTGTGAAATTTCAACTGGTTGGGCTGGCCCCGACTGGATTTATCTTTGGAGGCGACA
>CAKRHU010000009.1 GCA_934339215.1 uncultured Lacticaseibacillus sp. | reverse complement strand
ATCGCCCGTGCGACCGGCCTTGAAAACGCGATGGCCAGTGAATTACTGCAATTTAGCAATGGCTCATACGGGATGGCTCAAAACCTTGAAAGTAATGATGTTGGTATCATTATTCTTGGGAGTTTTGACGACATTCACGAAGGCGACCAAGTAAAACGCACTGGCCGGATCATGGAAGTGCCTGTTGGCGAAGCGATGATCGGTCGCGTTGTCAACTCTTTGGGACAACCTGTCGATGGCAATGGCCCGATCAAGACGACCAAAACTCGCCCAATCGAAGTCAAAGCCCCAGGCGTTATGCAACGTCAATCCGTTACGGAACCGTTGCAAACCGGCTTGAAAGCCATCGATGCATTAGTTCCGATTGGCCGTGGTCAGCGTGAATTGATCATCGGCGACCGTAAAACTGGTAAAACATCGATCGCCATTGACACCATCATCAACCAAAAAGACCAAGACATGATCTGTGTCTACGTCGCCATTGGGCAAAAGGACTCCACGGTTCGGGCCCAAGTGGAAACGTTGAAGAAATATGGTGCCATGGATTACACCATTGTATTGACTGCCGGTCCTTCTGAACCTGCACCAATGCTTTACATCGCGCCTTATGCTGGTGCGGCTATGGGTGAAGAATTCATGTACAATGGCAAGCATGTGTTGATCATTTATGATGATTTAACCAAGCAAGCCACTGCTTATCGTGAATTATCCCTGTTGCTGCGTCGTGCACCAGGTCGTGAAGCCTATCCTGGGGACATTTTCTACACGCACTCCCGTTTGTTGGAACGTGCCGCGAAATTGTCTGATGATTTAGGCGGCGGTTCAATGACTGCCTTGCCGATCATCGAAACCCAAGCTGGGGATATCTCCGCCTACATTCCAACCAACGTGATCTCCATCACCGATGGGCAGATCTTCTTGCAATCTGATCTGTTCTACTCAGGTACACGTCCTGCCATCGATGCTGGGTCTTCCGTTTCTCGTGTTGGTGGTGATGCGCAGATCAAGGCGATGAAGAAAGTTGCCGGGACATTACGTTTGGACCTCGCGTCCTTCCGTGAACTGGAGGCCTTCACCCAGTTCGGTTCAGATTTGGATGCGGCAACGCAAGCCAAGTTGAACCGTGGGCGGCGGACGGTTGAAGTCTTAAAGCAACCTGTTCACAAGCCAATGCCTGTCGAATACCAAGTGGCCAGCCTGTATGCGTTGACTCACGGGTATTTGGATGCGATCGCGATCGACGATATTGCTAGCTTTGAAGCTGGTTTAGCCGATTACTTAGACTCCAACGACAAACAAGATCTTGATACCATTAAAAACACTGGCAAACTGCCTGAAGGCGACTCCTTTGATGCCGCCATCAAAGCCTTTGCTGAAGGGTTTTCTGCTAGCACCGACGCGAAATAAGGAGGTGCCGCATGGCTGAATCATTAATGGACATCAAGCGCCAAATTGCTTCGACGAAGAAAACTGGTCAGATCACCCAAGCCATGCAAATGGTTTCAGGTGCCAAGCTTTCTCAAATCGAAAAGCGGGCGAACAACTACCAACTCTACGCCACCAAAGTGCGCGAAATCGTGACGCATTTAGCAGCAGCCCAACTGTTGCAAATCGAAGCGAACCAACAATCTGGCAACCAAGATCCCAAAAAGGTCATGCAAGTGGCTAGCTTGTTGCAACAACGCGACGTCAAGAAAACCGGTTACCTCGTGATCACGTCTGATCGTGGGTTAGTCGGCGGCTACAATTCCACCATTTTAAAAGCGATGATGCAAATGATCCAAGACGACCACAAGTCGCCTGACGAATATTGCATTTTAGCCGTTGGTGGCACTGGTGCCGATTTCTTTAAAGCACGTGGTGTGGATCTGGCGTATGAATATCGGGGTGTTTCTGACATTCCAACGTTCAACGAAGTCCGCGAAATCGTGAAAACTGCGGTGACGATGTTTGATTCTGGTGTGTTTGACGAACTTTATGTTTGCTACAACCACCATGTCAACTCGTTAACTTCTGCTTTCCGAGCTGAAAAAATGCTTCCGATCACCGACTTGGATGTGTCGGAAGTGGCTGACAAAAATATCGACTACCTCACAGAACCAGATCCTGATGCTGTGTTGGAAGCTATTTTGCCACAATACGCTGAAAGCTTGATCTTTGGTTCGATCATGGATGCTAAGACTGCAGAACATGCAGCTTCAACGACCGCCATGAAATCAGCCACTGATAACGCCAATGATTTGATCTCCCGCTTGTCTGTGACCTATAACCGGGCCCGGCAAGCGGCTATCACCACCGAGATCACAGAAATCGTCGGCGGGGCAAACGCGCTTGAATAACAATTACAATCAACAAGCATTATGCTTGAATCTACAACAGGGAGGACGATTTGATTGAGTAATAATACTGGTAAAATCGTGCAAGTGATCGGCCCTGTTGTCGACGTCGAATTCCCTATTAACGGTGAAACCCCAGCGATCAACAATGCGTTGACGGTTGCTAAGTCTGATGACAAAACTTTAACTCTTGAAGTGACGTTACAGCTTGGCGACGGCGTGTTGCGTACCGTTGCGATGGACTCTACTGATGGACTGCAACGTGGGATGGAAGTTACTGATACTGGTGCTTCGATTTCCGTGCCTGTTGGTAAAGATACCCTCGGCCGGGTGTTCAACGTGTTAGGCGAGACGATCGACAACGGCCCTGAATTTGCGGCTGATCACCGCCGCGACGCTATCCATAGAGAAGCTCCTGCGTTCGAAGACCTTAACACGACTTCTGAGATCCTTGAAACTGGGATCAAAGTGATCGACTTGCTTGAACCTTACCTGCGTGGGGGGAAAGTTGGGTTGTTCGGTGGTGCCGGTGTCGGCAAAACCGTTTTGATCCAGGAATTGATCCACAACATCGCTGAAGAACACGGCGGCATTTCAGTGTTTACTGGTGTCGGCGAACGGACCCGTGAAGGGAACGACTTGTATTTTGAAATGCAAGGTTCTGGCGTTTTGAAAAACACGGCCATGGTGTTCGGTCAAATGAACGAACCACCTGGTGCCCGGATGCGTGTGGCCTTGACTGGTTTGACGATTGCGGAATACTTCCGTGATGTCGAAGGCCAAGATGTGCTGTTGTTTATCGACAACATTTTCCGCTTCACGCAAGCTGGTTCTGAAGTTTCTGCCTTGCTTGGCCGGATTCCATCAGCCGTTGGTTACCAACCAACGTTGGCTACTGAAATGGGTCAATTGCAAGAACGGATCACTTCCACTAAGAAAGGGTCAGTTACTTCCATCCAGGCCGTTTACGTGCCTGCCGATGACTATACTGACCCTGCACCTGCCACGACTTTCGCCCATTTGGATGCCACGACTAACTTGGAACGTCGCTTGACGCAACAAGGGATCTACCCAGCCGTTGATCCATTGGAATCCACTTCTAGCGCCTTGACCCCAGAAATTGTCGGCCAAGAACACTATGATGTGGCCATGAAGGTCCAACAAGTGTTACAACGTTACAAGGAATTGCAAGATATCATCTCAATCCTCGGGATGGATGAATTGTCTGATGACGAAAAGATCACCGTTGCGCGTGCGCGTCGGATCCAAAACTTCTTGTCACAATCCTTCTCCGTTGCCGAACGCTTCACTGGCTTACCTGGTAAGTACGTGAAGGTCGAAGACACTGTGCGCGGGTTCAAAGATATCCTTGATGGTAAATATGACGATTATCCAGAAGAAGCCTTCCGTTTGGTCGGCGGTATCGAAGATGTCGTTGAAAAAGCCAAGAAGATGGGCTTTGATCCTGACGCCAATGCATCAGATGACTTGCAAGCCGCAGCAAACTAGGAGGTAAGGCATTATGGCTGAACTTTCAAATGTGTTAACGGTGAACATCGTCACCCCAAACGGTTTAGTTTATGATCACCATGCAGACATGGTGGTGGTGAAAACCATCGCTGGTGAACTGGGGATCATGGCTAACCACGAACCAGTCGTTGCACCTTTAGTGATCGGTGAAATTCGCGTTAAGCGGACGGACAATCCAGGTCATGAAGATGCCATTGCGGTTAACGGTGGCTTCATGGAAATGAGCGGCAACGTCGCTTCCATCGTCGCTGATTCCGCTGAACGTGAACGCGATATTGATTTGACGCGTGCCGAAGCTGCTCGGGCTCGGGCACAACGTCGTATTGATGATGCGAAATCCAAGGCTGATACCGACGAATTGCAACGTGCTCAAGTCGCTTTGCAACGGGCCGTCAACCGGATCCACGTTAAAACTGGTAAGTAAATTCAAAAGTGATCAAGTCTTTTATGGCTTGGTCACTTTTTGTTTGGGCAAAAAAGCGATTTGGTCTTGGAATTCCAGCTTCCGGCCCAAGACCAAATTGCTTTGCTTCATCGGCAGAGTCCGGTGAATAAGTTAAAGGATTGAAATCAATCGTGGGTTTATCTCGATGAAATTTAATTGTAAGACCAATATAACAAAATGAAGACTTGATGCCTTATTTTTAGGACAAAAGTTCGCAGTCACGATACAAAACATTTACAATAAATTGCTTGCAGTCGGCTTTGACAGGTGTTAATTTGTGGACAATATCCATGAGGGAGGGGCAGCTTAGCGCACGCTGTCAGCATTACTCCGCAACGAGGAGCAGTGCCTCGCAAACTAAGGGAGAGTAATCCGCTGACCAGCGGTGTGAATCGTTACAGTCTCTCCTGTGCCAGAGTACCGGTAAAGAAAGGCCCCGCTGTGGACCCAAACCAGGTGGGATTGGATGTAAGACCTCATGGCGACATGAGCTGGCAAGTGACGCCTGTGTGCGAAAGGCAGTGCAAAGTCGATCAGCACTCAAAGTGGTTGAGCCCTAAGAAGGCAAGGCTACGCAGACACGCACTTGGTACTTAGAACGGTTGACACGTAATCGCATATTTAAATCCACGAAATTTCTTCTAGTTTCGTGGATTTTTTATGCAACTGACAACGTTGGCAGAAAATTTCGAGAGATGATCGCATGAGCTGGGCACTGTTAGCGCCATCACCTTTTTACGTGAGAAAACCTCACAATATTACAAATTTCAGACAAAATTTTGAGTGGTGAAAATAACATTTTTACAATCGAAGCTTAAAACTGTGTTATGGCATAACCTATTACATATCTGCAAGAAATGATTTTTCACAAGTTAAAATCATTAAACGATAATAAAAGTCTTGCATTTTAGCGGCGTTAACGTTATAGTAGTTATACTTAGAATCGTTATAGTCTTGGGAGCATTTCGGGGGAACATGCTATGAAATTTCGTACGGCTTTGGTAGCCTTAGCGTTAGGCTTGGGTCTGGGCGCGGTCACTACCACACACATGACACACGCAACCGACTTTGGCAACGCAGCACAAACAAATACAGGCACTGGCATTACGCTGGACGGTCAGTATTCAGATTGGGCGAGCTTGCCCAGTGCCAAGGTCAACTATGATACGGCGTTTGATCACACATCCATCGTCAAGATGATCGCGACCACCAGTGAGATCGATGTTTATGTCGAAACCCATAGTGCTAATGGTAACTATTTACCTTATGCTGGCTGGACTGGCTCGATTGCCGGTAAGGGCGTCGCGTTTCAAGTTGGGAGCAAAAACCAGCTGACGACTGGATCGAATGTCGTCTATTCGAACTCCCGCATGGCGCATTATGGCTCTGTGTATACCACCGCAGTTCCAGCTGATGGGACCTATACCAGTGCCTATACGCGCAGTGAATTTTCGATCACGCCAACAAAAGCCGGGATTAATTCACTGAAAAATGGTGATACTGTTAGTTTGCATTTTGAAGGGACGGGTCTGGGTTCACAGACGATTTCCACCGTTGTTGGTAGCGGCGGTGCCTTGTCTGGCTCTGGTACCAGTGCAGCGGCCCCAACAACCAGTAACTCATCCAGTTCTTCTAGTGCTACAAGTTCCAGTTCGTCATCGAGTGCTACTTCCAGCAGTTCATCTAGCACTGACTTGAACGGGGCCGGGGTCATTGATGGCAAAGGCAACACGCCAGCTAAAGGTGACAACAATACCTCAAACGATGATTTAGGCATTATCATCGACGGCAAGTTCTCAGATTGGGACCACATCACCAAAACTCCGGAAGCCAACGGCAACAAAATGGCGATGGTCGCAGATGGTGATTACGTTTACGTCTATGTCATGATGTCGCAATACTACGTCGCGCAAAACGGGTTCAAATTCACTGCTGGTGGGCAAACTTTTTGGATCACGCCACAAAACGGAGGCAATGGCGCCACTTCGACCACGCCAGTCACTTTTAAAGTGGCAGGCGGTCCTTGGGATACCAGTACCCAATACCCCAACGTCGGCAATGGCTACATGGTGCAAGGGACGGTTGATGGCAAGACGCAAGGTTTGATGGAATTTAAATTCAAATTGTCAGATTTGGGCTTGAGTTCCAGCGCCAGCCAAACCATCACCTTGCATAACGATGGTGTCGGTCCCACCACGATCACAGCGGCAGGCGGCTCCACCGGGCCGGTATTGTTAGCTGGTGTGGGTATTTTGTTGGCTGGATTTGGATATTGGAAAGCGCGCAAAATGGGCTTATTGAAGCTACAACCTGCACGGACCTCTGGTAAGTAAAGGAAAACTATGAGTATTTATCTTCTGATCGGCACAGCGATTTGGCTGTACGTGCTATCAGTGTTGAAACGAGCTCGGTTATCAGCGTTTTATTTTATTGCTGGTAGCGCCGGGCTTTTTCTGGTATTAATGAGCTTAGCGGATCCTTATTGGGTGTGGCTGTTCACCCATGCGGTGATCCACGGCGTCAACTTGATCGCCGGCGATATCCTTGGCTGGGTGCAGATCACGATGCGCACTGGGATGGTGTATATCAACAATCCCACTAACGTCGTGCAAATGAGTATCGATTTTGAATGTTCTGGGATCATTGAATCCATGGCGTTGATCGCGTTGATCAGCTTTTTTCCGACGTATGCACGCAAAGAGAAAGTGTTCTACGGCGTGTTTGGCCTGGTGTATATCTATTTGGCCAACATCGTCCGCTTGTTGACGGTGATCGCGATCGTCCATTTTGGTGGCGGGAGTACTTATTACATCGCCCATGCGATCATCGGGCGGTTGGTCTTTTATGTGCTGGTGATCGCGCTGTATTACAACGTGTTCACGTATTCGCAATTAGCGCGTGGGATTTATCGCGGGCTTGAGCAGCGTTTAGAAAAAAAGGAGTCATAATTGTTTGACTATTGGCTGAACTTAACCATTTTTCAAATGGGTTTTTGGATCACTTGGACTTTGATCCCAATCGTGGTGGAAATCTTGCCAGCGATTTGGTCGACGATCCAACTGCTGTGGCAACACGCCCATGCCCCACACCTGACCGCACCAGCGAAATGGCCGATGGTGTCGATCATTGTGCCGGTGTATAACTCAGAAGACACCTTGTTTGCCTGTATCGCGAGCCTCGAACAACAGACTTATCCCAAAGATGCGATGCAGATCATTTTGGCCAACAACCACAGTACCGATGATTCATTCGGCGCCTTTGCCCAAGCGCAAAACACCTTTCCAGATTTGATCTTGCGTTATGTCAACACGGACAAAGGCAAGGCGTCGGCACTCAATACCGCAATTTATGAAAGCATCGGGACCTATGTGATCAACATCGACTCTGACGGGACTTTGGCGCCAGACGCCGTCCACAACATGATCCTGCGCTTTGAAAATGACGCCAGCATTGCGGCGATGACTGGGGCGATCCTCCCACGCAAAGACTTAGTCGTCGGCATCAAGGCGCGGTGGCATCGTTTGATCGCCAAAAATGAATACTATGAATACGCCCAAGCGTTCTTATCAGGGCGGACGATCGAATCCAACAAAGATCAACTGTTCACCATGTCCGGTGCCTTTTCTGCATTTCGCCGCGAAGTGTTGATGGAAACTTATTTATACAACACCGACACCATTGGCGAAGATACCGATATGACCTTTCAAATTCGCACGCGCTTAGGCAAGAGAGTCGTGATTTGTGCGGATGCGATTTTTTACATCGAACCAATCGCCGGCCTTGGGGAGTTGTACACGCAACGCCAACGCTGGCAGCGTGGGGAACTAGAAGTTGCGCAGCATTATATGAAAATGACCGCTGGCTTGAATATGTTTTTGAAGAACTTCTTAGTGCGGCGGATGATCATCGATCACACCTTTTTGTTTCCACGGTTGATTTGGACCATTGCCAGCATTGTGTTGGTGAAGTTCGGCTATCCGCTTGGCGTGATGTTGTTGAGCTACTTTGCGATTTATCTGTTGTATGTGTTCGTGTCTTGGATCAATTTCTTATCCGTACGGGTGATTTTAGCGCCACATCCTAAAGAAGTGCAGTTTTATTCGCATTTGTGGTGGGTGGCGTTCACCTTGCCAGCGTATAACTTGATTTGTAGCGTCATTCGCTTGATCGGGGTGATCAATGGGATGACGACCAAAGCCAGCTGGCAATTGCGGCGCTTTGATGAAGAAACCAGCGCTGTCAAGCAAGTGTTGAAACAAGATGTCAAAGCCTTGCGCGAGAAAAAAGAGGAACATCATGAGTAAAGTCTATTCATATAAGTTAAAATCCTATCTCAATGCCAGCCATGCCGTGCGCTGGTCTGGCGGGACTGGCCAAGCCCACAACCATACTTGGGAAATCGTTTCAGAATTGCGCACGCTTCAGGACATGGTGGCTTTTGATCGCTTGGAGCAAGCTTTACATGGTGTGTTGGACAATTTATCTGGTAAGTTCTTAAACGATTTGCCAGAATTTGAAACCGTCAATCCCTCAGTTGAAAATGTTGCCAGTTACTTATTTGACCAAATCGATACGGTATTGCGTACAGAAGGGGCGCGGCTGGTGCGCATTGAAGTTTCTGATTCGCCGACGCGTGCTTATTGTATCGATATTCGCGACACCCCATTACCGGGTTAAGGAGTAGGCATTGCGTAAACTGTTTAATTTCAGCAATCATGTGATCAATGGGATCTGGGCGGCATTGTTTGGGCTGACGCTGTATTGCGCTTGGACTTTAAGTAACTTGGCAATCGGTGATAATTGGAAATACGGTCAAAGCACGACCATGATTTCAACGATCATTGTGATTGCAGTGGTGGTTCTAGCGATTTCATTATGGGCATTTGCGCCCTTTGCGCGATTGATGCACATAATATTTATCAAGTATCGCGTAAAAACTGCGATTGTCTTGTTTGGCTTGATTCTCGTTTGCCAAATCATCTTTGTTGCCTTCGTCCATCCAGAAGTCGGTTTTGATGCTGGCATGCTACATTATGCCGCAGTTAGTGCCAAGCACACGCAAGATGTCAATGTGATGGGCTATTATAGTTTGAATCAAAACAATTTGCCGATCACTTTATTCATGCATTGGCTGACTGAGATAACCGGGCAGACATCTTGGCAGTTTTTTGATTTTATAACGTTGGCATTCGTTGATATTTCGGCAGTTTTAAATATTATTGCCATTGCATTATTGCGCAAACATACCCTTGGCATCGCCATTTATGTTCACGATGCCTGGTTAGCGGTATTTCCTTGGATCATTGTGCCATATACTGACTGCTGGGTTTTGCCATTGGTGTCAGGCTTGTTTCTCGGCTATGCGCTTTTGCATCGCCAATTAGCTTGGTGGCAGCAGGCACTGACCTATGCATTCATGGGCATTGATACGGTTTTGATTTACTTTATCAAACCCAGTTCATTTATTCCCTTGATTGCTATGGTCTTGACCACTGCGTTGTGGTGGCTGATTTCGCCGCGCCATTTTTCCAAGCGAGGGGCAGTGAACGTCGCAATTGCCTGTACCTTCTTCGTGGTAAGTGCCGGCAGTACCTATTTAGCCGTCAACCATACGGTGAAAAATCAAACTTGGATTCAAGTCGATTCGAAACGCAATATCCCAGCCATTCATTTTCCGGCGATGGGCGTCTACGGTGAAGGGGGATATAGTGCCAAGCAAGCGTTGATGATGGCTGTGTTACCGACAAAAAAAGAAAAAACTGATTATTCAGTCAAGATGTTGAAGAAACGGCTTAAACAGTTAGGCCCAATCGGTTATATTCGTTTTCTGATGTATAAGCAAGGCAACAACTCTGCTGATGGGAGTTTTGCTTGGTTAAAAGAAGGTGGCTTCTTTCAGGTGAATCAAAAGCCCAAAGAAACCAACTTCAAAGAATTTCTTGAGAATTTCGTCTTTTTATATGGGCGCAATGTTCAAGATTTCAGATTCTTAGCCCAAGTCTGGTGGGTGATGTTACTGTCCGTGATTGCGATTGCTTCAATTGGCGTGCGTACGAAGCTTCAAGTAATGCTTCGAATGGCGATGGTTGGTGGCTTTGTATTCTTGCTCTTGTTTGAAGGGGGACGTTCTCGTTATTTGATTCAGTTCTTACCGATTTTGCTGATTCAAGGCAGTTTGAGTCTCGAGCCTGCGATTTTTCGGATTCGGCGATTGTTCACCTGGGGCAGTGATAAAATCCTCGATCACCCCGATGCCAAGTCAGAGGCTTAATTTTCTTCAGCATTTTCGCCAACAGCCGCGCAAAGTCGCGGCTGTTTTGCTATACTAGTTTCAGAAAATGGAGGGCGATCATGTATCAATCAATGGGATTATCCGGATTTTTAACCATCGTGTCACATGTGTTGTTTATCGCCATCAGCTTCCGATTGTTGTCGGCGTTGCGGTTTGACAAGTTTTTGCGACCGAACCACGTTGGGGCCAGCCGCTTATTATTGTTGTTTATCGCCATTGCCATCGGCTACAACGTTTCACAATTTTTCTTATCAGTCTTGTCGGCATCGGCGAATTTGCCTTACTTGTTGAAGTAGGCAGTGGTCTAGGCACGCACGGTTAAGGAAATCTTAGTTGAGGCAAGGCTTATGCTATGGTAAACTTGATAAGTTGAAGATAATGGCCTGCGTGGGCTTAAAAGTGGATCAAGGAGAGAAATAATGGCAAAAGACATCGGCATCGATTTGGGGACCGCGAACGTCCTCATCAATGTAAAAGGCAAAGGGATCGTGTTGAACGAACCATCTGTCGTGGCAATCGACACCAAATCAGGCAAGGTTTTAGCAGTTGGGACCGAAGCTTATAAAATGGTGGGCCGTACCCCTGGTAACATCAAATCCATTCGCCCGTTGAAAGACGGCGTGATTGCAGACTTTGATATTACTGAGGCGATGTTGGAATACTTCATCAACAAGCTGAATGTCAAAGGCTTCATGTCTAAGCCAAACATCTTGATCTGCGCCCCAACTAATGTGACTTCCATCGAACAAAAGGCGATCATTCAAGCCGCTGAAAAATCCGGTGGCCATCGCGTCTATTTGGAATTTGAACCAAAAGTGGCCGCTGTCGGCGCTGGTTTGGACATTTTCCAACCGCAAGGCAACATGGTTATCGACATGGGCGGTGGCACTTCTGATGTCGCCGTCTTATCCATGGGCGAAATCGTCACCAGTCGTTCTCTGCGCTTAGCCGGGGACAAAATGGATGCCGCCATCGCCGCTTATGTGAAGAACAAGCACAAGCTGTTGATCGGTGAACACACTGCCGAACAAATCAAGATTCAAATTGGTGCAGTTTACGAAGCTGATCCTGAAGAAACCATTGAAGTGCGCGGCCGTGACATTGCCACTGGCTTGCCTCGCGAAGTCATCGTCACCAGCGCTGAAGTGTCTGAAGCCTTGCATGACACGATGATGCAAATCGTCGCCGCGGCTAAAGACGTCTTGGAACAAACCCCACCAGAACTTTCTGCCGATATCATCGATCGCGGCGTGATGTTGACCGGTGGTGGTGCCTTGCTGAAAGGTATCTCCAAGTTGTTTGCCCAAGAACTCAAAGTGCCAGTGTTGTTAGCTGATGATCCATTGGACGCCGTGGCCTTAGGGACTGGCGTGTTGTTGGATAACATTGCGCATCATAAACAGTATTAAACCAGTGATTTTTCTCGCGTTCTTAGCAACCGGATTAACGTAGGGCGAGCACAGGCCGCCTGCGGGCCAAGTGAGTCCTAGCTAATGCGAGTTGCGTTGCGAGACAAATCACGACGAAATCAAACCGTGATTTAAGGAGGACCGCCAATGAGTACCAGTTATGCCAATCGAATTTTGAAGAAAATTGCTTGGGGCGTTTTATTTGCCATTATCTCTTTGATCATTGGTGCCATGGTGGGCTTTGCCATTGGCGGCGGTGATCCTTGGGCAGTCTTTTTACCAAGTACTTGGCTGCATATCACTGATTTCTTGAAATAATGAAATACATTTTAATGGCGCTGGTGAGCTTTTATAAAGCGGCGATTTCACCACTTTTGCCGCCAAGCTGCCGCTATTATCCGACTTGTTCGACTTACACCTATCAGGCGTTGGTCAAACATGGCGCGCTCAAAGGCAGTTTGATGGGGATCGCACGCATTCTGCGGTGCAATCCTTTTGCCAAAGGTGGCGTCGACCCGGTGCCGGATTACTTCACCTTGCGCCGCAACCCTGACCCAGATAAAAATATTGATGAAACCATGAATTGGGAACATTACCACGGAGGCAATAATGGCTAAGGAACAAAAGATTCAAGTCGTTCAAGAAGATGTGACCCGTAACGGGCATACCGTATCCGTCTTGACCGTCAACAAAAACGAAATCGGCTATGTCGAAACGGTTGAAGGACGGTTCAACGCATATTTAGCCGGTGAAAGTCGGGCGAACCACTTCAAGTCGATGGACGACGCGGTCAACTTCTTGATCAGCGAATTTCACCTCCACCACAGTTAAGACAAGCTTACGATTGCCACGCCAGGATAGCTTTTTGGCGTGGTTTTTGTTGTAATAGGGGTGGCATGAAAATCGGGTGGCTTCTGTCAGTTGGCGTCACTGCGGTGAGCGAGACAAGTTGCCAGTGCGGCCGGCTACAGAAATCGGCACAAACCGCCGATGTTCTTGCGCCTAGATTTTGAACCAAAGAAAATCGCTTTATTTCAAAATCTGCCGGTGAAATCTGCGTTAGCCACCAAAAAACGGTGTCTAACTTGGTTTCACTGCCACGGGCAGTTGTCTCGCTCACCTCCGTTTTGCTAGCTGATTTCCGCATACAGATTTTCTCGGCTAGTTGACACGACCATGATTCCATAATCGCATGTTTACGATGTGGGCAAACGAGTCGATCGGGTGACTGTGGAATTTGGACTTGCGACTGGAAGCTGGCCGCCGAAACACAAAATGCCAACCCTGCACAAGAAACATGATTAAGGAGCTGAACTCTTGGCACAAGAAGTGACTGAAAATAGAAACGAAAACCGCATTGATTACGGGATCATTTTATCGGTGATGCTACTAGCCTTGATCGGGATGGCAGCCATTTACATGGCGGTTGTCCATGATTCGTCAGCAAGTTCTTCGCCGACGCGCGCGATGATCATGCAGGCAGTGTGGTATGTGATCGGTGGCATCGGGATCTTTTTCGTGATGCAATTTGATGCGGAACAACTTTGGCGGGTGGCTCCGATTTTGTATGGCTTGGGGATCTTCTTGCTGATTGCCGTGTTGTTCTTGTATTCGCGCTCTGTCGCGGCGTCAACTGGGGCCAAAAGTTGGTTCAGCTTAGGGCCGATCACCTTCCAGCCATCAGAAGTGATGAAGCCCGCGTATATTTTGATGCTCGGGCGAGTCGTCACCCAACACAACACGCAGTACTCGCATTCGACCGCAAACGACTGGCGCTTGATCGGCACCATGTTCTTGTGGACGTTGCCGGTTTTGATCTTAATGTTATTGCAACATGACTTTGGTACCATGCTGGTGTTCTTAGCAATTTTTGCTGGCGTGGTGTTGGTTTCTGGCACGACTTGGAAGATCATCGGGCCAATTG